>NZ_JALRNG020000149.1:0-270 GCF_030272875.2 Pseudomonas sp. BJa5 | reverse complement strand
GCTCGATCCCGGCGAATGCGCTACCGTCGATGCGGTAAATCAAAAGTTACCGCGTCCCGCCCCGGGACAGGTCCGGCGCGATTGGCCGGACGATGCGCCGCGCGGACGCTCAATCGTCGCGCGAGACCTTCTCGTTGCGCTCGTGCCGCTCCTGCGCCTCGACCGTCATCGTGGCGATCGGTCGCGCCTCCAGCCGACCCAGGCTGATCGGCTCGCCGGTCACCTCGCAATAGCCGTACTCGCCCTCCTCGATGCGGCGCAGCGCGGCGT
>NZ_JALRNG020000148.1:0-271 GCF_030272875.2 Pseudomonas sp. BJa5 | reverse complement strand
CGATGCGGTGATGGAGGGCGTGGCGCGCGCCATGCGTGTGGCCATCTCCCGTGAGGAGGAGAAACTCGAAGCCAGCCTGCCATTCCTGGCAACCGTCGGTTCCACCAGCCCGTACGTCGGCCTGTTCGGTACCGTCTGGGGTATCATGAACTCCGTCCGTGGCCTGGCCACCGTGCAGCAGGCAACCCTGGCCACCGTCGCCCCGGGTATCGCCGAAGCGCTGATCGCTACCGCCATCGGCCTGTTCGCCGCGATCCCGGCGGTCATCGCC
>NZ_JALRNG020000147.1:0-272 GCF_030272875.2 Pseudomonas sp. BJa5 | reverse complement strand
ATAGACATCGGCGATCACATCCCCCGGGGCCAGGGAAATATGGCGAAGAAGCGGGACCGAGGCGATGGCCTGGCGGGCCATGTCATCAAAGTGCTCGGGGCTGATATCGCCGTCGGCGCTGAGCAACTGGGCGATCCCCTCGGTTTCGCCGCAGGCCGAGCGCAACTGGGCCTCCTGGGCGGCACGCACCGCGGACAGCCGCGCGCCTGCATTGGCGACCAGTTCGCTTTCCTGGCGTTGCACATCCTGGCGGCCGAGCGCCACCGACAGGC
>NZ_JALRNG020000146.1:0-272 GCF_030272875.2 Pseudomonas sp. BJa5 | reverse complement strand
GAGCCCGCCGATGTAGGTGAATTTAGACGGGTCGTAGGTCAGGCTGTTGTAGAGCGCCGGGTTGAAGGCGAGGGTGGCGATGTCGGCCGAGCCGAGCACGTAGCCCGACGGCGCCGATTCGGCGATCGCGGTGGCGCCCACGATGGTGGCGGCGCCGGGGCGATTCTCCACCACCACCGTCTGGCCCAGCGGTTTCTCCAGGCCGCTGACGACCGTGCGGGCCAGCACGTCGGTGCCGCCGCCGGCAGGGTAGGGCACGATCCAGCGGATGG
>NZ_JALRNG020000145.1:0-273 GCF_030272875.2 Pseudomonas sp. BJa5 | reverse complement strand
ATTGCCTGTAACTTTACTTGGGACTGGCTATTATTATTCCCCCCTGTCCCAATTTGCCCATCGTCAAATAAAGAAGGAGCACCTGTAGATTGTGACATTTTTCTCTCCTTTATCTTTAAGCGTTCATGACCGCAATCAGCTCAATACTGATATCTTGGAATCCAGCCGGAACATAAATACAAATCGTTTCTGAATCCAACATACGTTGATAGAGTTCATGATGCGGTTCGATTTCAAAATAGCTCACACCCGAACGTACTGGAATAGCAGTTG
>NZ_JALRNG020000144.1:0-276 GCF_030272875.2 Pseudomonas sp. BJa5 | reverse complement strand
CAACAGGCCTTTATCGATCATGACGGCTTCCAGTGCGGCTACTGCACGCCCGGACAGATTTGTTCCGCCGTGGGCATGATAGCCGAAGGGAATGTCCAGACCCGGGACGACATCCGTGAGCTGATGAGCGGCAACCTCTGCCGCTGCGGAGCCTACACCAATATCGTCGACGCCATCGCCGAGGTGGCGTTGGGGGAGAAACGCGCCAAACCCCGGCCGATGTCGGGAGAGGCGGCGTGAACCGTTTCGACTATTTCCGGGCATCGACCCTGAATG
>NZ_JALRNG020000143.1:0-277 GCF_030272875.2 Pseudomonas sp. BJa5 | reverse complement strand
ACGTCGCCGATGGCGACCTTGTACTTGCCTTTTTCCAGGTCATGACAGGATTTCGGGATATCCGCTTACTTGACCAACTGCTTGTTGATGATGAAGGCGATGGTGCCGGTATAGGCAAGGGCCCAGTGGCCGTCCTGGTCCTTGGCCCACGCTGGGACCTGGTCCCAGGTGCTCGGCTTGTACGGCTGGGTCACGCCCTTGTCCACGGCAATCGTGCCGAAGGCGGCGCCGACGTCACCGATGTCGGCGCTGTCGTTGTCTTTCTCGGCGTCGAACT
>NZ_JALRNG020000142.1:0-277 GCF_030272875.2 Pseudomonas sp. BJa5 | reverse complement strand
TAAGCGTCTTCTTCATGTCACCAGCCCCCCCAAAACCAGACTTTGCCTGAATTGACCATACACCCCTCGACTTGAATCGCCCCGGATTCTCCAGACACCTTGCAAGCTCACTGCATACCGCTTTTCAAACTCTACCGGTGACAGCTGATTGTTGAAACCATGCCGACGTTTTGCGTTGTAGAAAATCTCGATGTAATCGAACACATCACTACGAGGATCTTCCCTCGTCGAGTAGATTTTCCGCTTGATCCGTTCCCGCTTTAGAAACAGGAAAAAG
>NZ_JALRNG020000141.1:0-277 GCF_030272875.2 Pseudomonas sp. BJa5 | reverse complement strand
CCAGTTCGCGGTTGGCGGTTTCGAGCTTTTCCCGGTAACGCTGGTTTTCCAGCACCAGCTAGGCCCTATCCAGTGCCCGGCGCACCGAGTGCTCAAGCACCGCGAGGTCTTCCAGCGGCTTGATCAGATAATCGGCCGCGCCCAGGCGCAACGCTTCCACCGCATCGGTCATCACCCCGGCACCGGACACCACGATCACCGGCAATTCGGGGGCGCGCTCGGTCACCGGGCGAATCAGCTCCAGGCCGCCCATTTGCGGCATGCGCAGATCGCAGAT
>NZ_JALRNG020000140.1:0-278 GCF_030272875.2 Pseudomonas sp. BJa5 | reverse complement strand
GCCATCCTGGCCTTTGCCAGCTGGCCGCTGATGCGCCTGTTGACCAGCCTGCTGGGTGGCCGCGAGACCCTCGCCGCCGGCCTTTTGACCACCTTGTGGATTCTGCTGGTGGCACTGCCGCTGGTGTGGCTGGGTTTCAACCTGGCCGATCACGTTCGCGATGCCACCGCCTTCGTGCGCGATGTGCAGGTAGACGGCCTGCCGGATGCCCCGGCCTGGCTGGGCGGGGTGCCGCTGGTGGGCCCGCGCCTGGCGGGCTGGTGGGAAACCCTCGATCA
>NZ_JALRNG020000013.1:0-136725 GCF_030272875.2 Pseudomonas sp. BJa5 | reverse complement strand
AATCGTGTTTACCCTGTTTTTTGGGGGGGGGGGGGGCCGCCGGGGTGGGGGGTTTTCCCCCCCTCCCGC
This sequence comes from Pseudomonas sp. BJa5, assembly GCF_030272875.2. Taxonomy (NCBI): domain Bacteria; kingdom Pseudomonadati; phylum Pseudomonadota; class Gammaproteobacteria; order Pseudomonadales; family Pseudomonadaceae; genus Pseudomonas; species Pseudomonas sp. BJa5. Next base: position 136,656 of record NZ_JALRNG020000013.1, on the reverse strand, counting down.
AGGGGGGGGCCCCCCCCGCTCCCACAGTGACAGTCGCGCCCTATTGTGCCTGCCATAGCACATACCGATCCTTGCCCCCATGCTTGGCCTGGTACAACGCCTCATCGGCCTTGACCAGCGCATGGGTCAGGTTGTCTTCCTGCAGGATCCGGGCAAGGCCGATGCTGATGGTCACCGGGTGTTCGGCGGCGTCTTCGCGCACCCGCTGGCACAGGGCGGCGACGCGCTGTTCGGCGTCGATCTGGCTCAGGCCCCAGAGGTAGATGACAAATTCCTCGCCGCCCAGGCGCGCATACTCGAACTCGGTCATCGAGGCCTTGATGTTGGCCGCGGTGCGCTTGAGCACCAGGTCGCCGATGTCGTGGCCGAAGCGGTCGTTGACCTTCTTGAAGTTGTCGATGTCGATCATCGCCAGGTAACGGCTCTGGTCGCCTTCCTCCAGCAGGTGGGCCTGGGCCTTGGCCATGAACGAGCGGCGATTGGGGATTTCGGTGAGCACGTCGACGTAGGCCTGGTCCAGCAGCACCTTGGACATGTAGAAGTTGTACAGCTTGGCGCGGCGCATTTTCAGGTAGGTGTAGAGGATCAGGCCGTTGAGGAACAAGCCGTAGCAGATGAACAGGGTGCCGCGCAGGTCCAGCACGTGCAGGCCCGGCACCTGGAACGGCTGCAGGTTGATCCAGGTAACCAGGATCGCGGCGAAGAACGACCAGCGTCGTACCGGCAGCACCGAGACGCTGTACAACACGCTGGAGGCGCCCAGCATCATCCACGCCGGACGTATTTCCACCGGCAGGCCTTCGATCACCAGGCGCATGGCCAGGGTGATGACCGCGACGAATACCAGGTTGAGCAGGTCGAAATGGCCGGCCTTGCGGGTGAAGGCAAGGATGATGGTGAGGATTGCCATGACTGTGATGAAGATCATCGACAGGTAGGTAAAACCTTGCCCGCCCCGGTAGCTGACGATCAGGTCGAAGAGCAGCCAGATGCCGATGCTGACGCAGAAGATCAGCAGGCAGAACGAATGCAGGGTCTCGAAGTCATGCTGACGGAACTCCCGGCGCAGTTCCGGTGGCGCGATGTGTTTGCGCAGTTGTTGTTCGATGGTCTTGTACATGGTGGCCTTGCGGATCCGGAAGGGTCTGTAATGCGCCTCAGATGCGGCTCATGGAGCTTCGCTTTCGCCAGCATGCTCCTCGAGCCACAGGCTCAGTCGTTCGGCAATCCGTTCGCTGGCATGGCCGTCGCCGTAGGGGCTGAAGACCCGGCACATGCGTTGGTACGCGTCGGCGTCGTCGAGCAGCAGGCTGGTTTCCTTGACGATTCGTTCGGTCTGGGTGCCCACCAGCTTCACCGTGCCGCCTTCGAGCACCGTGTGCCGGTCAGTGACCTTGCGCAGCACCAGCAAGGGTTTGCCCAGGGCCGGTGCTTCTTCCTGGACGCCGCCGGAGTCGGTCAGGACCAGGTAGGCGCGGTCCATCAGCCAGACGAAATGCTGGTAGTCCTGGGGCGGCACCAGGAGGATGTTGGACTGGTGCGACAGCAACCCGTACACGGCCTTCTGCACCTGCGGATTGAGGTGCACCGGGTAGACGAACTGCACATCCGGATAGCGCAGCGCCAGTTCCGCCAGGGCCAGGCAGATGCGTTCGAAACCCTGGCCGAAGTTTTCCCGGCGGTGGCCGGTGATCAGAACCAGGCGCTGGTCGCTGCGCAACTGTGCCAGGGGCGAGTCGCTGGCGGGTTTCCAGCCACTTTTCTTCAGGTGCTCACGCATCCAGAACAGAGCATCGATGACGGTGTTGCCGGTGACCTCGATATTTTCCGCCGCCACGCCGTCGCGCAGCAGGTTGTCGCGGGCGCGCTCAGTGGGTGGAAAATGCAGGTCGGCGATCACCCCGGTCATGCGCCGGTTGGCCTCTTCGGGCCAGGGCGACTTGAGGTTGCCGCTGCGCAGGCCGGCCTCGATATGGCCGATGGGAATCTGCCGATAGAAGGCGGCGAGGGCGGCGATGAAACTGGTAGTGGTATGGCCGTGGACCAGGACGATATCCGGCTTGATGCGCGCGTAGGTGGTGTCCAGACGTTCGAGCAGTTGTTGCGACAGGCCGTTGAGGGTCTGGTTCTGGGTCATCACATGCAGGTCTTCATCGACGCTCAGGCCGAAATCGCGCAGTACCTGCTGGAGCATCTCCCGGTGCTGGCCGGTAGAGCAGATGTTCAGGTCGAGGTCCGGCCACTGTCGCAATACCTGGGCCAGCGGGGCCATCTTGATTGCTTCGGGGCGCGTGCCAAAAACCATCATGACTGAGTAAGCCATTGTCGTGATCCTCGTCCCGTCCTGGTGAGCGAAGTTGTACGATCCAGTGGTGGTTCAATCGTTAGATACAAGCAGCAAGCGAGAGGGTTGTCCAATGGCCGGGGCAAGCCCACTGTGGGAGCGGGCTTGCCCCGCGATTGCGGTATGTCGCTTGCATCGGATCGCGGGGCAAGCCCGCTCCTACACGTTATGCAACCAGTCGAGGAATGCCCGGATCGCCGGCTCGCGCTCGCGCCCCGGCAGGCACACCGCGCTGTACTGCGCCGCCTCCAGGCGAACCTCTTCGCGCCAGGGCTGCAGCAGCCCTTGGGCGAGACTGTCGGCCACCAGCACATTGCTCGCCAGCACCAGCCCGTAGCCGGCGCTGGCTGCCTGCAGGGCGTAGTGCTCATCGTCGTAGTGGTGAAAGCGCGCCCGCCGCAGCCAGTCTTCGCAGCCTGCCAGGGCACACCAATGCGGCCAGTCGATGACCACGCCGGCGACCGGCGACCAGGGCACCTCGATCAGCGAAAGGGGCTGGTCCGCCGGCGGCTCCTGCCAGCCCGGAGGGGTGTAGACCGAGAAGTACTCACGCAGCAAGGGCCACCGCAGCAAGCTCGGGTCAGGCGTGAATTCGGCACGCAAGGCCAGGTCGAAACGGTGGTCGCGCTGCAGGTCGACCACCTCGCTGCCGGTCAGCACCCGCACCTGGATATCACCATGACGGCGATGAAAATCCCCCAGGCGCGGGATCAGCCACAGGCTGGCGAAGGCCGCGGTGGTGGTCAGGGTCAGTTGCTGGCGCTCGCAGGGTGGGCGCAGATCGGCAAGGCTCTGCTGCAGATCGGCAAAGCCGCTGTGCACTTGCTGGTAAAGGCGCTCGCCAGCTTCGCTCAGGGTCACCCGCTGGGCGCTGCGCTGGAACAGCAGCAGGCCCAGGTGCGATTCCAGGCGCTTGATCTGGTGCGAGACCGCCGCCGGGGTCACGCTCAATTCGTCAGCCGCAGCCTTGAAGCCGCCCAGCCGAGCCGCCGATTCGAAGGTGCGCAATGCGGTCAGGGGCAGCTTGGCGAACATGACGTTCAACCTGATTGGGGGAGGCTCAATCTAGCTCAATTGAAGCACTGTCTCAACGTGACTAGGGTGGGGGCTCATTCCTCGATCGGAGCCGACGATGCAAGGCAAGGCGCGCAAGGTGGTCCAGGCCATTCTCTATGAAGCCATCGCGGTGCTTTGCGTGGCCCCGGCGTTGTCCTGGGCCTTCGACGCCGGCATGGCGCACTCCACGGTGCTGTCGCTGATCCTCTCGGCCGTGGCCCTGGGCTGGAACATGCTCTACAACTGGGCCTTCGAATACTGGGAAGCGCGCCAGGCGCAGCGGCGGCGTACCCTGTGGCGGCGCTTCCTGCATGCCCTGGGTTTCGAGGGCGGGCTGGTGCTGATCCTCCTGCCGGTGGTGGCCGGCTGGCTGCAGATCAGCCTGTGGGCGGCGCTTTTGACCAACCTTGCGCTGTTCCTGTTTTTCTTCTTCTACGCCTTTGTCTTCCAGTGGGGCTTCGACCGGGTGTTCGATGTGCCGGAATCAGCGCGCGAGCCTGCTTGACTTTGCCTTGGCGGCTGCGCTAGTTTCGCTGCCATGAATACATTCCTGCAATCGCCTCAGCGCAGCATTATTACCGCCATTATCGTTTTGGCGGGCTAGCTGGCACTTGCACCGAACCCGCCCTGGAGGCGGGTTCTTTCTCTCTCTCCTGGGCACTTTTGAAAACCAGGAGTCATTGATGACCAGCCTTGCCGTTAGCCCTCGCACCCCGTCCGCGTCGCTGAACCTGCTGTCCGACTACGTGCGCCGCATCCTTGCCGCCCCGGTGTACGACCTGGCGATCGAAACCCCTCTGCAATTGGCGCCGGCCTTGTCCCATGAACTGGGCAACCGGGTGCTGCTCAAGCGCGAAGACCTGCAGCCGACCTTCTCCTTCAAGATCCGCGGCGCCTACAACCGCCTCAGCCGCCTGAGCCCGGCCCAGCGTGCCCGCGGGGTGATCACCGCTTCGGCCGGCAACCATGCCCAGGGTGTGGCCTTGTCGGCGCGGGAGCTGGGCATGCGCGCCACCATCGTCATGCCGACCACCACCCCGGAGCTGAAAGTGGCGGGCGTGCGTTCCCGTGGCGGCGAGGTGGTGCTGCATGGCGACAGCTTCCCCCACGCCCTGGCCCATGCCCTGAAGCTGGCCGACAGCGAAGGCGCCACTTTCGTCCCGCCCTTCGATGATCCGGACGTGATCGCCGGGCAAGGCACTGTGGCCATGGAGATCCTGCGTCAGCAACCCGGTGCGCTGGACGCGATCTTCGTGCCGGTGGGTGGCGGCGGCCTGATCGCCGGGATCGCCGCCTATGTCAAATACCTGCGCCCCGAGATCAAGGTGATCGGTGTCGAGCCCCAGGACTCCAACTGCCTGCAGGCGGCCATGGCTGCCGGCGAGCGGGTGGTGCTGGCCCAGGTCGGCAGCTTTGCCGAGGGCGTGGCGGTGGCGCAGATCGGCGCCCATTGCTTCGAGCTGTGCCGTCACTATGTGGACGAGGTGATCACGGTCAGCAACGATGAACTGTGCGCGGCGATCAAGGACATCTACGACGACACCCGCTCGATCACCGAGCCCTCAGGCGCCCTGGCGGTGGCCGGGATCAAGAAGTACGTGGCCCGGGAAAACGCTGTGGGTCAGACCCTGGTGGCGATCGACTCGGGCGCCAACGTCAACTTCGACCGCCTGCGCCACGTGGCCGAGCGTGCCGAACTGGGCGAGCAGCGCGAAGCGATCATCGCCGTGACCATCCCCGAGCAACCGGGCAGCTTTCGCGCCTTCTGCCAGGCCCTGGGCAAGCGGCAGATCACCGAGTTCAACTACCGCTACTACCCGGGCAAGGAAGCACGCCTGTTCGTCGGTGTGCAGACCCACCCGCAACACGACCCGCGCGAGCAGTTGCTGGCCAGCCTGCGCGAGCAGGGCTACAGCGTGCTCGACCTGACCGACAACGAGCTGGCCAAGCTTCACGTGCGCCACACCGTCGGCGGCCATGCCGGCCCGGGGGCGGACGAGCGGGTGCTGCGCTTCGAGTTCCCGGAGCGGCCGGGGGCCTTGCTGGGCTTCCTGGAACGCCTGGGCAAGCGCTGGAACATCAGCCTGTTCCACTACCGCAACCACGGCGCGGCCGAAGCGCGGGTGTTCGCTGCCCTGGAGGTGCCGCAGGAGGAGCAGGCCGGCTTGCCCCAGGCCCTGGATGCCATGGGCTATCGCTACTGGGACGAAACCGACAACCCGGCCTACCGCCTGTTCCTCGGCTGAGCAAGGCTTGCCCCAGATCAACACGGGGCAGGGCACATAGGCGGATCCTCAAGGCAATGGAATATTGCATGAGGATTTCGTCATGAGCAGCACGTTCTTCATCCCTGCCGTCAACATCATGGGCATCGGTTGCCTCGACGAGGCGATGGCCGCCATCGCCGGCTACGGATTGCGCAAGGCCCTGATCGTCACCGACACCGGCCTGGCCAAGGCCGGGGTCGCCGAGCGTATCGCCGAAATGCTGGCCATGCGCGACATCGACTCGTCGATCTTCGATGGCGCCAAACCCAACCCCAGCATTGCCAACGTCGAGCAGGGCCTGGCCCAGTTGCAGCGCGAGAAGTGCGACTGTGTGATTTCCCTAGGCGGCGGCTCGCCCCACGACTGCGCCAAGGGCATTGCCCTGTGCGCCACCAACGGCGGGCATATCCGTGACTACGAAGGTGTCGACCGCTCGGCCAAGCCGCAGTTGCCGCTGATCGCGATCAACACCACGGCCGGTACGGCCAGTGAAATGACCCGCTTCTGCATCATCACCGACGAAGCCCGCCACGTGAAAATGGCCATCGTCGACCGTAACGTCACGCCGCTGTTGTCGGTCAACGACCCGGCACTGATGGTCGCCATGCCCAAGGGCCTGACTGCCGCCACTGGCATGGATGCCCTGACTCATGCCATCGAGGCTTATGTGTCCACGGCCGCCACGCCGATCACCGACGCCTGTGCGATCAAGGCCATCGAACTGATCAGTGAAAACCTGCGCCAGGCGGTGGCCGACGGTAGCGACCTGCAGGCCCGGGAGAACATGGCCTACGCGCAATTCCTGGCCGGCATGGCGTTCAACAACGCCTCGCTCGGTTATGTGCACGCCATGGCCCACCAGCTGGGCGGCTTCTACGACTTGCCCCATGGCGTGTGCAACGCCGTGCTGCTGCCCCATGTGCAGCGCTTCAACGCCAAGGTCAGTGCCGCGCGCTTGCGCGATGTAGCCAAGGCCATGGGGGTGGAGGTGGCCGGCATGAGCGCCGAGCAGGGCAGTGATGCGGCGATTGCGGCCATCGAGCGCTTGTCCCGGGCCATCGAAATTCCGTCCGGGCTGGCGGTGCTGGGCGCGCGTGAAGCGGATGTGCCGGTGTTGGCTGCCAACGCACTGAAGGATGCCTGTGGCCTGACCAATCCGCGGCCGGCCAGCCAGGAAGAGATCGAAGGGATCTTCAAGGCGGCGTTCTGATGTGCTGAAACCCATCGCGGGTCAAGCCCGCTCCCACCTCACCTGAACTGACCCCAAAAAGCTGGACACCCATCCAACCTTTGGGGTGCAGTTCACACCTGTGGGAGCGGGCTTGCCCCGCGATGAGACCCCTCAGACCACCAGCGACAACAGCATGATAAAGATGATGCCGACCACCGACAGGATGGTCTCCATCATGCTCCAGGTCTTGAACGTCTCGGCCACGGTCATGTTGAAGTACTGCTTCACCAGCCAGAAACCGGCATCGTTGACGTGGGAAAGAATCAACGAGCCCGCGCCGGTCGCCAGCACCAGCAGCTCGCGGTTGACCCCGGGGACCATGCCAATCACCGGCGCGACGATACCGGCACCGGTAATGGTCGCCACCGTCGCCGAGCCCGTGGCAATTCGGATCACCGCCGCGACCAGCCAAGCCAGCAGGATCGGCGAGATCTGCGCATGCACCGCCATCTGGCCGATGACGTTGCCCACCCCGGTGTCCACCAGCATCTGCTTGAAACCACCGCCGGCACCGACAATCAGCACGATGGCCGCGGTAGGCGCCAGGCTCTGGTCGAGCAGCTTCATGATCTGCTGGCGGGAGAAGCCGCGGGCCGCGCCGAAGGTGTAGAAGGCCAGGAGCAGGGCGGCGAGCAGGGCGGTGATCGGGTGGCCGATCAGGTCCATCCACTGGCGCACGATATGCTCGGCCGGCAGCACCACATCGGCGAAGGTTTTCAGCAGCATCAGGAACACCGGCAACAGTACGGTGATCAGGGTCACGCTGAAGCTGGGCAGGTTCTGTTGCGACGACTCACGGGCGATCTGGTCCATCAGCTCCTGGGACGGCGAGCCCGGGATGTAGCGCGAGATGAAGTTGCCGTACAGGGGACCGGCAATGATGGCGGTCGGCAGGGCGACGATCAGGCCGTAGAAAATCGTCTTGCCGATGTCGGCGTTGAAGATGCCGATGGCCAGCAGCGGACCCGGGTGCGGCGGTACCAGGCCGTGGACCACCGACAGGCCGGCCAGCAGCGGGATGCCGATCTTGATCAGCGACACGCCGGAACGGCGGGCGACGATGAACACCAGCGGAATCAGCAGCACGAAGCCGATTTCGAAGAACAGCGGGATGCCCACCAGGAAGGCGGCGAACATCATCGCCCAGTGCACCTTCTGCTTGCCGAACGCGCGGATCAGGGTCTGGGCGATCTGGTCGGCGCCGCCGGAGTCGGCCATCAGCTTGCCGAGCATGGTGCCCAGGGCCAGGACGATACCGACAAAACCCAGCACGCCGCCGAAGCCGTCCTGGAAGGATTTCATCACCTTGGCCACCGGCATGCCCGAGGTCAGGCCGAGAAAACCGGCAGCCAGGGTCAGGGCGACGAAGGGGTGGACCTTGAAGTGGGTGATCAGCAGCACCAGACCAACGATGGTGACCACTGCATCGAGCAGCAGGTAAGTATCAGTTGCCAGACCGAACATGGTTCAGTTGCCTCATCTTGTCATTTTTGTGGGCGAAACAATTGCAGCGTCTACGGGTTGAGATAGCGCTATCTTTGGTGAGCCGGAAAACCGCCTGGATCAGGCCGTGCGCGCCAGCACCGGTTCACCGCAGGGCTTTAGCCAGGTGTCGACCCGCACCGCCAGCTGCTCCACCGGCAGGGTGGCATCCAGCGGCAGGACCAGGGCCTCGCCTTCGGGGCGTTCGAGGGCGGCGAACTGGCTGTCGATCAGGCTGGCGGGCATGAAGTGCCCGGGACGGGCAAGCACCCGGCGGCTGGCTTCTTCAGGCGTCAGGTCGAGAAATACGAAGCCAAGGTCAGGCACCGCATGGCGCAGGGCATCGCGATAGCGCTTTTTCAGCGCCGAGCAGGTGAGGATCGGGCGATCGCCGGCCTGGAGCGTGGCCTGCAGTTCCTCGCCCAGGCGAATCAGCCAGCCTTCGCGGTCGTCATCGTCCAGGGGAATGCCGGCGCTCATCTTCTCGATATTGGCAGCGGGGTGGAAGGCATCGCCTTCGATCAGGCGGCCGCCGCTCAGGCCGGCAATGGCAACGCCGACGGAGCTCTTGCCACAGCCAGCGACGCCCATCACCACGATCGCGGAAAGGGGTGGGTTCATGGGTACCTCCTGCAGGACAAGATAGCGCTATCTTTGGCCGGGGCTGCAATCGCCTCGGGCGCTATCCGCCCAGATGTTATTGGTCTTGTACAAGCAGTCTGGATGCTCATTTCAGGCGACCTGCAGTTATGCATTGCCTGGGGGGTGAGACAGCGCTACCTTAGTGCCCGTTCCCTATTCTTGGCAAGTCGAAAATAAAATTCCCCATGACCCGCATCGGCTCCCGCACTACCGGTCGTCCTACCCTGGCTGAAGTGGCCAGGCTTTCCGGGGTTTCCCCGATCACCGCCTCCCGCGCCTTGCGCGGGGTCAGCACGGTTGCCCCGGAGCTGGTCGAGAAGGTCAAGCAGGCGGCTACCACCCTGGGCTATGTGGCCAACCCGGCGGCCAGGGCCCTGGCGTCGGCGCAGAGCGAATCGATCGTGGTGCTGATTCCGTCGCTGTCCAACCACCTGTTCATCGAAACCCTGGAAGCCATTCACGAGGTCATGCGACCCCGCGGGCTTGAGGTGCTGATCGGTAACTATCACTACGATATCGCCGAAGAAGAGAACCTGATTCGCAACTATCTCGCCTATCAACCCCGGGGCATGCTGCTCACCGGTTTCGATCGCAGCGAAGCGTCCAAGCAGATGCTCAGTGCCAGTGGCGTGCCCTGTGTGCACATGATGGAACTGGGCGACGGTGAGCAGGGCATGTCGGTGGGCTTTTCCCAGCATCAGGCCGGTGCGGCGGCGGCGCGCCACCTGCTGGAGCGCGGCTGCCAGCGCCCGGGCTTCATCGCCGCCCAGCTCGACCCGCGGGTGATGCAGCGCGCCGAGGGCTTTCGCCAGGCTTTGGTGGAGGCCGGTCGCTATGCCAGCGAGCTGCAGGTACTGGCGCCGCAGCCCTCGTCCATCGGCCTGGGCGGCGAATTGTTCAGCCAACTGATGGCGCGTCACCCGGATGTCGATGGCATCTTCTTCTGCAACGACGACCTGGCCCAGGGCGCGATCCTCGAAGCCCTGCGCCTGGGTATCGCGGTGCCGCAACAGGTGGCGATGATCGGCTTCAACGACCTGCCGGCCTCGGCCCACATGGTGCCGCGCCTGACCTCGATCCGCACCCCGCGCGCCGCCATCGGCCGCTGCGCCGCCCAGGCCTTGCTGGGTCTGCTCGACGGCAAGCGTGCCACGGTGCAGAACCAGGACCTGGGCTTCGAACTGGTGGTTCGCGAAAGCAGTTGATGGCCCGCAGCGCGGCGCCGACCTCACAGGTTCGCCGGTTGCAGCAGTTGCCTGTCGAGGGTCAGCAGGCTCTGCTCCAGCACGCTCAACAGAGCCTGTAGCTGGGTGTCGCTGGCATTGCCCAGGCAGGCCTGCTCCAGGCTCTCGCAGTGCTGCACCAGGGCGCGGGCCTTGAGCATCTTGGCCCCGCCCTTGATCCGGTGGGCCACCTCGCGCAGCGCACTGCGCTCCGGGCGCGGGCCCAGCGCCTGCAGGCGCTTGAGGTCTTCGCGGTTGCTCTGGGCCAGCTCATGCAACAGTCGCTCGACCAGCCTGGGGTCGCCCAGGGTCAGGTAGTGAAGGTTATCGACGTCGAAACCGGTGGCCGTTTCCTCCTGCGCGGACGGCTGTGCAGGTGTGTGTGCAGCATTGGCCGCCTGCAGATGACGTTGCAGCTGGCCCAGGCCGATCGGCTTGAACAGGCAATCGTTCATGCCGCTGGCCAGGCAACGCTGGCGTTCTTCGGCCTGGGCGTTGGCGGTAAGGCCGAGGATCAGGCAGGGCGTGCGCTCGTGTTGATGCTCCAGGGCACGGATCTCGCGGGTCAGTTGGTGACCGTCCATGCCGGGCATGTGGCAGTCGGTGATGACCACATCGAAGTGCGCCTGCTGCCACAGCGCCAGCGCCTCCCGGCCATCGCGGGCCTGGCTGACCCGGTGGCCGAGGGTGGTCAGTTGCCGTTCCAGCAGCATGAGGTTGGCAGGGTAGTCATCCACCACCAGGATCGATTGGCCCGGTGCCCGGGCTTCGGCCAGCACCCGCATGTCCTGGCCGGGCGCAGCGGGCTCGGCCAGGGGCAGGCGCAGGACCACCTCGACCCGGGTGCCGACCCCTTCGCGACTGTCCATGTGCAGGTGCCCGCCCATGAGTTCGCACAGGGTACGGCTGATCACCAGGCCCAGCCCCGTGCCCTGGCGGGTCGAGGGTTGGCCGACCTGGGCGAAGTTGCGGAACAGGCGCTGCTGGTCCTGGGTACTGATGCCGATGCCGCTGTCCTGCACCGAGAGCTGGACCTGCAGCTGGCCAGGTTGGCTGTCATCGAGCCGCAGGGACACCGTGACGCTCCCCTGGTCGGTGAACTTGATGGCGTTGCCGAGCAGGTTGGAGAGGATCTGCTTGAGCCGCAGCGAGTCGACGGCCACCAGGTAGGGGCTGTCCTGCAGGTCGGTGGCCAGGCTCAGGCCCTTGAGCCTGGCATTGCCTTCGAAGACTCGCACCGTGGCACTGACCAGGGCACCGAGGTCGGTCGGCTGCGGGCTCAGGGTCATGTGCCCGGACTCGATGCGGGCAATGTCCAGGATGTCGCCGATCAGCTCCAGCAGGCCGTTGGCCGATTCATAGGCGACCTGCAACGATGCCTGGTCGGCACGGCCAAGCCCGGCATCCTTGACGGCCAGTTCCAGCAGGCCGATCACGGCGTTCATTGGCGTGCGGATCTCATGGCTCATGGTCGCCAGGAAGGTGCTCTTGGCGCGGCTGGCGTCTTCGGCCTGGTCCTTGGCCAGGCGCAGTTCTTCGAGCAGGCGCTTGCTGAAGCCCAGCTCGTGTTGCAGCGCCTGCTCGGCCTCGCTGCGTTGGCGCACCAGCTTGCGCAGGTAGCGGTTCCAGATGATCACCGCACCGATCAGCACACCGGCCGCGAGCACGATCTGCAGCACCAGCCCGCGGTAGTTGTACCAGGGGCTGTCACTGACCAGCACATTGGGGCGCCAGCGGCCGGTCAGCTCGGTCATTTCGTCCGGCGGAATGCTCAGCAGCGCCTTGTCCAGGATCGAATGCAGCAAGGTGGCATCGCGGGCCACGGCGAAGGACGCGGTACCGGGCTGGTCACCGTAGATCGAGGCGATGCGCAGCTGGTCCTTGAATAACCGGGTGGTGAAGTAGGCCGCATTGATCTGGGTGCTCAGCCCGGCATCGGCCTTGCCCTGCACCACATCTTCCATCAGGCTCAGCGGGTCGTCGGCCTCCACCAGCGCGCCGAGTGCCAGGCGCCGGCGCAGTTCTTCCTTGAGCGGATAGTCGCGGATCACCGCCAGGCGCTTGCCTTTGAGTTGCGAGGGATCGTTGAGCGCCTGGTTATCGCTGCGGGTCACCAGCACCCGCGGTGTGATCAGGTAGGGGCGGGTGAAGCGCAAGGTCGCCTCGCGTGCCTTGCCCCGGGCCAGGGTGCCGGCGATATCGGCGCTGCCTTGCTCGACCCGGGCGATCAGCTCCGGCACCGAGTCGACCGCCAGGATGTCGAATTTCAGCCCCGTGCGCAGGCTGATCTGATCGAGGATGTCGGCGGTAATGCCGCGAAACTGCTGGTTGTCGTCATAGAAGCTCAAGGGCGCGAAGTACTTGTTGACCACCACCCGCACGCGCGGATGCTGTTCGATCCAGGCGCTTTCGGCAGCGGTCAGGGTCAGGGTGCTGCGGTCGAGCAACACCCGGGTACTGCCACTGGTCCAGCGCCGCAGGATGTTCAGGCGGTCGTTGTCGCCGATATGGCTCAGCGCCTGGTCGACCAGGCGCTGCAGCACCCGGTTGTCACGGGCCATGGCGAAGGCGAAGGTACCGCGCAGGTTCTTGATGAAATGGTCGATCTGCACGCTGCCCGAATAGTTGCGGGTGATCAGGTAATCACTGCTGACCGCATCGCCGAGAAAGGCATCGGCCTGTCCCATGGACACCGCCGACAGCCCCGCCGCGGTCGAGCTGAAGAGCGAGAGCCGGGCCTTGGGGTACAGCGCCTGGACCACGGCGACCGGCAGGTAGTGGTCGACCATCGCCAGGCGCCGGTTCGCCAGGCTGTCCTCATGCCCCAGGGCGCTGCCCGAGGCCGTGACGATCACCGGCTGGTCGTCGGCATAGGAGCGACTGAGGACCAACTGGGCGTCGGCCGCTTCGAAGGCGTTGGAGCTACCCAGCAGGTCGATGCGTCCGGCGTGCAGGGCGGCAATGGCATCGGCGCGGCTGGCAAAGCGGCGGACCTCGATGCGCACGCCGAGCAGTTCGCCGAGCAACCCGGCAAAGTCGGCGGTCAGCCCTTCATATTCCATGCCGCCGACATTGATGTCGAAGGGCGGGTAGTCCGGTACCGAGGTGCCCAGCAGCAACTGGTGCTTGTGCTTGAGCCACTCCCGGTCGGCGGGCGCCAGCGCCGGCGCCGCGGCGCTGCTGACCGAGCGCGCCAACAACTGGCGCGCCTCACCGTCTTCCACGGCCTGGGCCATCAGTGCATGCAGGCACACCACCAGGATAGCGAGCGAGCGGCTGAGCGCGTTCATGGCTGGCTCAGAGCGAATGGCGCCTGGAGAATTCGAGCAGCTCCACCAGCGAGCCGACCTCCAGCTTCTCCATGATCCGGGTCTTGTAGGTACTGATGGTCTTGGCGCTGAGGTTCATGCGCGCAGCGATGCTGTTGTTCGACTGGCCGCTGGTGAGCAGGCGCAGCACCATGATTTCCTGGTCCGACAGCTTGGCCAGGCGCTGCTCTTCACTCATCAGCGGGCTGCGCTGGGCCGAGAGGTCGGGAAAGGTGGAGTAGCCCTTGACCATGGCCTTGAGCACGAACAGCAGGGCATCGAGGTCTTCATCCTTGTGCACGAACGCCGAGGCGCCGGCATCCAGGCAGCGTCGGGAGAACAGCTCTGCCGGCTGGCCGGTCAGCACCAGGATGCGCGGGCAGGGCTCCAGCAGGCGCAGGCGCTTGATCACGCCCAGGCCGTCGACGCCGGGCAGGCCGATGTCGAGGATCACCACCTCCGGCTTAAGCTCCCGGGCCATTTGCGCGGCAACGGCACCGTCGCCGGTCTCGCCGACCACGCTGTAGCGTTCGCGGTCCAGCAGCATGCGCACGGCAAGCCGGATGGCGGGGTGGTCATCAACAATTAATACAGTGGTCAATGCGCAACTCCTGTCGAGTATGTAGGCGAATTCCCGAATCATTCAGGAGGGGCGGTTCTGGCCGGGGCCAAAAGGGCGCCAACGATACGTCGAATCAGGGTGCGTTAGTACGGGAAGTATAGTGGTGTTGGAAAAACCGGGCGCGGTTGTCGAAAAGCCCTACAGATGACTTGTCTTCGACTGCGCCGAGAGGTGCTCAGGCCGGGACGCGCCCGGCCTGGCATGGATCAGAACGACGTGGTGAAGGACGCGAAGTAGGCGCGGCCGGCTTCGTTGTAGGTCAGGGCACCTGCCTCGTCGGAATTGCCTTCACGGTACAGGCGTTTATCGAACAGGTTGTTGACGCCCACGCGCACGCTCAGGTGCTTGCTGAACTCATACCCGCTGCTGATGCCCACCAGGCCGTAGGGATCGACATCCTTTTGCACCTTCGGGTCCAGGGCTTCATTGGCCCGGGCGTTGTAGCTCGGTGCTTCCTGCTTGCCGTAGTAGGTGCCGTTGAGCTGGAACGACAGTTTGTCGGTGGCATTCCAGTCCAGGGTGGTGTTGACCGTGTACTCGGGGATGATGCTCAGCGGCTCGCCGGTCTGCTTGTCTTCGGACTCGATCATGTAGGTGAAGTTGGTGTTCCAGTCCAGGCTCGGGGCCAGGGCGATGAACAGGTTGCCTTCCACGCCTTGCACCACCGCCTTGCCGGTGTTTTCCCAGCGCAGGATGCGCCGGCCGTTGGGCAGGCGGAACAGGGTCTGGTTGCCGGCCTGGATCTTGTTCTTGTAGTCGTTGCGAAACCAGGTCGCGCTGGTGCGCCAGGTGCCTTTGTCATAGGCCAGGCCCAGTTCCTTGTTGACGCTGGTTTCCGGGTCGAGGTCGGCGTTGCCCAGCAGGTAGCAGCCGCCATTGTTGATTTCGCTGGAGTTGCAACCACCGCCACGGCTGTAGAGCAGGTAGTTGGGGTTGGCCTGGTACAGGTTCGGCGTCTTGTAGGCGCGGGCGATACCGCCCTTGAGGCTCAGCGCCTCGGTGAGCTGGTGCGAGGCATTGAGGCTCGGGCTCCAGTTGCTGCCAAAGTCCTGGTGATGATCGAAGCGCAGGCCCGGGGTGACGATGGTGGCGCTGCCGAGCTCGATGTTGTCTTCGCTATACAACGCGTAGCTGTTGGCGGTGCTCTTGGTCTGGGTGCGGTCGAAGCCTTGCAGTTCGGCGCCCGGGTCGTAGCTTTGCGGACGCAGCGAGCCCGGGTCGTTGAGCGATTCGTAGAGGTACTCGGCGCCCAGGGTCAGCACCTGCTCCAGGCCCGCGCTCAGGGGCAGGTTGACCTCGCCGGTGGCGCGGGTGTTGCGCAGGCGCGACTCGAAACGCCCGGCACCGCCGGACGGCGCCCCTTCGCCCCAGCCGGCCAGGCCTTCATTGAGGCGGTCGTTGCGGGTCAGGTCGTAGGACAGCGAGGCCATGCTGCTGCCCCAGTCGTAATCGCCGCGGTGGGTGGCGGCGAAGCTTGAGCGCTGCATGACGTTGGTCTCCTTGCCCACCTGGCTCTCGACGAACTCGCCGCCGGCATTGAGCATGGTGTCGCCGGCAAAGATATTGCCCTGGCGGCTGTAGCTGGACTCCAGGTCCAGGGTGTTGGCCGGGTCGATCCTCCAGCTCAGCAGACCGCTGATGTCCTTGTTGCGCACGCCTTCGCGCCCGGCCATCAAGGAATCCTCGAAGGCCTGGTGGGCGCTGTTGATCTGCATGTCGTCGGCATCGGTCTTGTTCAGGTTGGCATAGACCCGGAAGCTCACCTCATCGCTGATCGGCCCGCTGAGGCTGAGGTTGGCGCGCTTGCTCATGCCTTCGGCATCGTCCTCGGGGAAGGAGCCGAACAGGGTCATGGCGCCGCGCAGGTCCTGGGTCGGGCGTTTGGTGATGATGTTCACCACACCGCCCATGGCCCCGGAGCCATACCGGGCGGCGGCCGGGCCGCGGAGGATTTCGATGCGCTCGACTTCTTCGGCCGGCACCCAGTTGGTTTCCCCGCGGGTATCGCGATCGCCGCTCCAGCCGTAGCGCACGGCATTGCGCGAGGTGGACGGCTTGCCGTCGATCAGGATCAGGGTGTTCTCCGGGCCCATGCCGCGCAGGTCGATCTGGCGGTTGTTGCCGCGGGCACCGCTGGTGCTGTTGCCGGTGAGGTTGACCCCGGGCTCGCGGCGGATGATCTCCGAGAGGTCGTTGACCGGTGGGCGCTTCTTGATGTCATCGGCGGTGATGATCGAGACCCCGGGGGCCTGCTTGAGTTCTTCTTCGGCGGTGCCCAGAACCCGGGTGTTTTCCAGTTCGATGGCCTGGCGGCTGCCGGCGACCGGCAGGTCGGTGGCCTGGACCGGAACTTCGTCGGCTGGCAGGGGCAGGGGGGCAGCGGTAAGCGAGGTGGAGCCCAGTGTTGCCAGCAAGGCAATACTCAAGGGGCTGTAGGTGAAGCGCGACGCCATGTCAAAGTTCTCCATGAACAAACGAAGCGCCGAATGATAAGTATTAGCATTCGCATGTAAAGCGTCAGGGAGAAAAATAAAATATTAAGCAGGGCTCTGGGGTGCGGGTTTCAGGCGTTCGGGTTGTGAGCTTATCCATTTCATGTGGCGAGGTTGCCGGCCCCTTCCGCCCTTACGGCGGCCTACTTTTCTCTTGGGAAAAGTAGGCAAAACCGCTTGCTCCTGCATCCGGCCCTACGCTGCGCTCCGGGTCCCCTCGCTCCGGCGCCCTCCGGGACCACGCGGCCTACGACTTGCTGCGCCAAGTCTACGGCTCGCGTTCTTCGGCTAACGCCGAAGGTGCTACGCACGGCCCCTCCAGGCACCTCCACTCGGCCTCCTGAAGTCGCAGTCTGCAGTGCCTGAACTGACGCGCATGAAAATCAAGAGCAAGAGTGGGAGCGGGCTTGCCCCGCGATGGCGTCAGCCTGGCTGCGCCATCCTCTGCCTTCGAAGATACGCCCGTGCAGGCGCCACCCGTAACTTTGCGACTTCAGGGGCCGAGCGGAGGTGTCTGGAGGGGGCGGGTGCGTAGCACCCTTCGGCGTAGCCGAAGAACGCGAGCCGTAGACTTGGCGAAGCAAGTCGTAGGCCGCGTGGCCCCGGAGGGCGCCGGAGCGAGGGGACCCGGAGCGCAGCGTAGGGCCGGATGCAGGAGCGAGCGGTTTTGGTTCCTTTTGCCAAGACAAAAGGGACCCGCCGTAAAGGCGGAAGGGGCCGCCAGCGTCGCTGCATGGAATGGATAAGCTCGCCACCTCGACACCCAAGCCCAAGCCCCAGCCCCAGCCCAAGGATCGTAGCCCCTGTATTCCGTGAAGAACCTTTTTTATTGGCGTGCCGCTACCCGTTGTAGCCGCTGCCGCCAGGCTGCGATCGACTGCGCAGCAGTCGCAATCGGGGTAATGCGTAGTGACAGGTATTGCGGCCGCTTTGCGGCCGATCGCAGCCTGGCGACAGCGGCTACAGGGTTGTGTTCAGCTATCAGTCGCATCCTTGTCCCGCGCATGGCTGGCCAGGCGCTCCAGTGCCGCTTTCAGCTTCGGATCGCTGATGCCCTCGGCTGCGGCCTGGATGCTCTCGGCGGCGCGCGTGGACAGGTCGATGGTGTGCCCGGCCGCACGGCTCTGGGTGGTCGGTGGCTGCACCTTGAACAGGATCCGGGTTAGGTTGGCGAACACCTCCAGGGTCTGTAGCTGGCGCTGCAGGCGTTTTTGCTGGTAACGCAGGCGGGTGGCCCAGTGACCGTTGGTGACGATCAGCAGCAGGGTGCCTTCACGCCAGGAGGCGATATGGCAATGCTCGCGCGCAGCCGGCTGCAGCTGGCTGTCGAGCAGCTTCTGCAATTGCGCCAGGCGCTGGGCCTGGCTGAACAGGGCTTTGAGCGGCCGGGCTTCGCGCAACAGTACGGCGGGCGCACGGGCCGGCAGGGGGCGAAAAGCCATGGGAGGACACCTGAAGTTACAGAACCGCCATCTTATCAGATCCCCCGATGCGCGCCTTGAACCCGGTCAACGGAAAAACTTCATGTTGTGAATGGGTTGAAGTTGCGCAAAAAGCCCTTATTGTAAAAAAGCCCCGTCAAAGCGCGTGCCAGCATCGTGGAAATCCGCCACTTTCCTCACCACCGTTTCCGGGTAGAATGCTCGTTCGCATGCGGCCATAAGGGCTGCACGGGCGACTCACGGGGCCGCCCTCCATCCCTATGTGTGGAAGATCCTGCCGATATGTTTGCGCCTTTGTTAAAAAAACTTTTTGGAAGCAAGAACGAGCGTGAGGTCAAGCGCCTGCTCAAGGCGGTGCAGACCGTCAATGCCTTCGAAGAGAAGATGGTCGCCCTCTCGGACGAACAGCTGCGGGGCAAGACCGCAGAGTTCAAAGAGCGCCTGGCCAAAGGCGAGACCCTCGACCAGTTGCTGCCGGAGGCCTTCGCCGTCGCGCGCGAGGCCGGCAAGCGGGTCATGGGCATGCGCCACTTCGATGTCCAGCTGATCGGTGGCATGGCCTTGCACGAAGGCACTATCGCAGAAATGCGTACCGGTGAAGGCAAGACCTTGGTCGCAACCCTGGGCGTGTACCTCAATGCCTTGTCGGGCAAGGGTGTGCACGTGGTCACGGTGAACGACTACCTGGCCCGCCGCGACGCCAACTGGATGCGTCCGCTGTATGAGTTCCTCGGCCTGACCGTTGGCGTCGTCACGCCATTCCAGCCGCCGGAAGAAAAGCGCGCCGCCTATGCCGCCGACATCACCTACGGCACCAACAACGAATTCGGTTTCGACTACCTGCGCGACAACATGGCGTTCAGCCTGGAAGAGAAATTCCAGCGCGAGCTGAATTTCGCCGTGATCGACGAAGTCGACTCCATCCTGATCGACGAAGCGCGGACCCCGCTGATCATCTCCGGCCAGGCCGAAGACAGCTCCAAGCTGTACATCGAGATCAACAAGCTGATCCCGCGCCTCAAGCAGCACATCGAGGAAGTCGAAGGCGAAGTCACCCAGGAAGGTCACTTCAAGATCGACGAGAAGAGCCGCCAGGTCGAGCTCAACGAAGCCGGTCACCAGTTCATCGAAGAGATGCTCGCCCAGATCGGCCTGCTGGCCGAAGGCGAGAGCCTCTACTCGGCGCATAACCTGAGCCTGCTGACCCACGTCTACGCCGGCCTGCGTGCGCACAAGCTGTTCCACCGCAACGTCGAGTACATCGTCCAGGACGGCCAGATCCTGCTGATCGACGAGCACACCGGTCGTACCATGCCGGGCCGTCGCCTGTCCGAAGGCCTGCACCAGGCCATCGAGGCCAAGGAAAACCTGAACATCCAGGCCGAAAGCCAGACCCTGGCGTCGACCACCTTCCAGAACTACTTCCGCCTGTACAGCAAGCTGTCCGGCATGACCGGTACCGCCGATACCGAGGCCTTCGAGTTCGCCCAGATCTATAACCTCAACGTTATGGTCATCCCGCCGAACAAGCCGCTGGCGCGCAAGGACTTCAACGACCTGGTCTACCTGACCGCCGACGAGAAGTACGCGGCGATCATTGCCGACATCAAGGAAAGCATGGCCCAGGGCCGTCCGGTGCTGGTGGGTACTGCCACCATCGAGACTTCCGAGCACATGTCCAACCTGCTCAAGAAGGAAGGCATCGATCACAAGGTACTGAACGCCAAGTACCACGAGAAGGAAGCCGAGATCATCGCCCAGGCCGGTCGCCCGGGTGCGCTGACCATCGCCACCAACATGGCCGGTCGTGGTACCGACATCCTCCTGGGCGGTAACTGGGAAGTCGAAGTCGCCGCCATGGACAACCCGACCCCTGAGCAGATTGCCCAGATCAAGGCCGACTGGCAGAAGCGTCACCAGCAGGTGATCGAGTCGGGTGGCCTGCACGTGATCGCCTCCGAGCGCCACGAGTCCCGTCGTATCGACAACCAGCTGCGTGGTCGTGCCGGCCGCCAGGGCGACCCGGGTTCCAGCCGTTTCTACCTGTCGCTGGAAGACAGCCTGATGCGCATCTTCGCCTCCGACCGGGTGAAGAACTTCATGAAGGCCCTGGGCATGCAGTCCGGCGAGGCCATCGAGCACCGCATGGTGACCAACGCCATCGAAAAAGCCCAGCGCAAGGTCGAAGGTCGCAACTTCGACATCCGCAAGCAATTGCTCGAATTCGACGACGTGGCCAACGAGCAGCGTAAAGTCATCTACCACATGCGTAACAGCCTGCTGGCAGCCGACAACATTGGCGACACCATCGCCGACTTCCGCCAGGAAGTGCTCGACGCCACCGTCGCCCAGCACATCCCGCCGCAATCGCTGCCCGAGCAGTGGGACGTGGCCGGCCTGGAAGCGGCCCTGGCCAGCGATTTCGGGGTCAAACTGCCGATCCAGCAATGGCTCGACGAAGACGACCACCTGTACGAAGAAACCCTGCGCGAGAAGCTCATGGCCGAGCTGCTGGCGGCCTACAACGAGAAGGAAGAGCAAGCCAGTGCCGAAGCGCTGCGCACCTTCGAGAAGCAGATCCTGCTGCGCGTGCTGGACGACCTGTGGAAAGACCACCTGTCGACCATGGACCACCTGCGTCACGGTATCCACCTGCGCGGCTACGCGCAGAAGAACCCGAAGCAGGAGTACAAGCGCGAGTCGTTCAACCTGTTCCAGGAGCTGCTCGACTCGATCAAGCGCGACACCATCCGCGTGCTCTCGCACGTCCAGGTTCGCCGCGAAGATCCGGCCGAAGAAGAAGCCCGCCTGCGCCAGGAAGCCGAAGCCCTGGCCCAGCGCATGCAGTTCCAGCACGCTGAGGCCCCGGGCCTGGATGGCAGCCAGCTGCAGGAAGAGGGCGCCGACGTCGCCGTGGCGGCAGCGCCGGTACGCAACGAACAGAAGCTGGGCCGCAACGAACCATGCTGGTGTGGTTCGGGCAAGAAGTTCAAGCACTGCCACGGGCAGATCGAGTAACGGTCAGTCGTTACGGCAGTAAACACAGGGGCCGCCTGGCGGCCCATCGCGGCACAAGGCCGCTCCCACCGTAATCGCAGTGGGAGCGGCCTTGCGCTTCATCACCCCTTATACAGGCTGTTTATCTAGGAGCGCTTTCATGGCTGTTGGTCTTGGCCCTTTGCCAACGTTGCACCCGGTTCCAGGTTTTGAACTCGGCATCGCCTCTGCGGGTATCAAGCGCCCGGGGCGCAAGGACGTGGTCGTGATGCGCTGCGCCGAAGGCTCCAGCGTTTCCGGCGTGTTCACCCTCAATGCCTTCTGCGCAGCGCCGGTCATCCTGGCCAAGCAGCGCGTGCAGGGCACCGTGCGTTACCTGTTGACCAACACCGGCAATGCCAACGCCGGCACCGGCGCCCCGGGCCTGGCCGCAGCCGAGCGCACCTGCGCCAAGCTTGCCGAGCTGACTGGCGTCGAGGCCAGCGCCGTGCTGCCATTCTCCACCGGCGTGATCGGTGAGCCGCTGCCGGTCGAGAAGATCGAAGGCGCCCTGCAGGCGGCCCTGGACGACCTGTCGGAAAACAACTGGGCCGCTGCCGCCACCGGCATCATGACCACCGACACCCTGCCCAAGGGTGCCAGCCGTCAGTTCCAGTACGAAGGCGTGACCATTACCGTCACCGGCATCAGCAAAGGCGCCGGCATGATCCGTCCGAACATGGCCACCATGCTCGGCTACATCGCCACCGACGCCAAGGTCGCCCCTGCGGTGCTCAAGGACCTGATGCTCGACGGCGCCAACAAGTCGTTCAACCGCATCACCATCGACGGCGACACCTCGACCAACGACTGCTGCATGCTGATCGCTACCGGCAAGGCGAATGTCGCTGAAGTCACCGAAGCGCGCGGCCCGCTGTTCGACGCGTTGAAAAAGGCGGTCTTCGAAGTGTGCATGGAAGTGGCCCAGGCCATCGTCCGTGACGGCGAAGGCGCGACCAAGTTCGTCACCGTCGAAGTCAACGGCGGCGGCAACCACCAGGAGTGCCTGGACGTCGGCTACGCCGTGGCCCACTCGCCGCTGATCAAGACTGCGCTGTTCGCCTCCGACCCGAACTGGGGCCGGATCCTGGCGGCCGTCGGCCGTGCCGGCGTGCCGGAGCTGGATGTCAGCCTGATCGACGTGTACCTGGGTGACGTGTGCATCGCCAGCAAGGGCGGCCGCAGCGCTACCTACACCGAAGCCCAGGGCGCGGCGGTGATGGCCCAGGAAGAGATCACCATCCGTATCGAGCTGGGCCGTGGCCAGTGCAGCGAAACCATCTGGACCACCGACCTGTCCCACGAGTACGTGAAGATCAACGCCGAATACCGGACGTAATATCATCACGTGACAAGCCCGCCCCATGTGGGAGCGGGCTTGCCCCGCGATCGCTTCCCCGCCAAAACCTGACGGAGCCGAACCATGAGTTACCATCTGATCATCGGCGACAAGCTGTATTCCTCCTGGTCGCTACGCGGCGCCCTGGCCCTGGAACTGGCCGGTGTCCGCTATGAAGAAACCCTGATCAAACTCAACCAGCCCGACACCCGCGCACGTATCCTCGAACACTCGCCGACCGGCAAGGTACCGCTGCTCAAGTGCGAGCACGGCGTCATCGCCGACTCCCTGGCCATTGCCGAGTACCTCAACGAACGCCATCCCGAGGCCAATCTCTGGCCCACCGACATCGCTGCCCGCGCCCAGGCGCGTTCGGCCTGTGCGCAGATGCACAGCGGCTTTTTCGCCCTGCGCGGCAACATGCCGTTCGACCTGTCCCGTGACCAGGCGTTGGAAAACATGCCACTGGACGTGCAGGTCGATATCGACCGCATCATCGCCCTATGGGCCGAATGCCGCCTGGCCGCCAAGGAGGCCGGTCCATTCCTGTTTGGCACGCCAAGCCTGGCGGACGCCTTCTTCGCCCCTGTCGCCGTGCGCCTGCGCACCTACCGGGTAGAGGTGCCCGCCGAAGCGGCCGCCTACATCGAGACCATCTACCAGTGGCCAGCCTTCCAGGCCTGGCAGAAGGCGGGTCTTGCGGAGCGTGAAGGGTGAAGCGCGTTCATGTAGCCGCCGCGGTCATTCGCGGTGCGGACGGTCGCATCCTGATTGCCCGTCGTGCCGATACCCAGCACCAGGGTGGCCTCTGGGAATTTCCCGGTGGCAAGGTCGAGGAGGGCGAAGCGGTACAGGTCGCCTTGTCCCGCGAGCTGAACGAAGAGCTGGGTATCGTCGTGACCGCTGCGCGGCCGTTGATCACCATCAAGCACGACTACCCCGACAAGCAGGTGCTGCTCGATGTCTGGGAAGTCAGTGGCTTCACCGGTGAGCCTCATGGTGCCGAGGGCCAGCCCCTGGCCTGGGTCACCGCGCGGGAACTGCCACAGTACGAGTTTCCCGAAGCCAACCGGCCGATCGTGGCGGCAGCCCGCCTGCCGGGCGAGTACCTGATCACTCCGGATGGCCTGGAGACGCCGCATCTGCTGCGTGGCATGCAGAAGGCCATTGCCGGCGGGATCAAGCTGATCCAGTTGCGTGCGCCGAACATGTACGACCCCAAGTACCGCGATGTGGCGGTGGATGCCGTGGGGCTGTGCGCGGGCAAGGCGCAACTGATGCTCAAGGGGCCGCTGGAGTGGCTGGGTGATTTTCCGTCGGCGGGTTGGCACCTGACTTCCGAGCAGTTGCGCAAGTACGCGAGTAAGGGTCGTCCGTTCCCGACGGCGCGCTGGCTGGCGGCGTCCTGCCACAATGCCGAGGAACTGGCTCTGGCCGAGCAGATGGGCGTGGATTTCGTCACCCTGTCGCCGGTACAGGCGACCCAGACCCATCCCGAAGCCGTGCCGTTGGGCTGGGAGCAGGCGCAACGCCTGATCGAGGGCTTCAGCAAGCCTGTCTACCTGCTGGGCGGTGTGGGCGCCGCTGAACGCGAGAAGGCCTGGCAGCATGGGGCCCAGGGCGTGGCGGGGATCCGAGCGTTCTGGCCGCAGCTGTGAAACCATCGCGGGGCAAGCCCGCTCCTACAGGGCAAATACCTGTAGGAGCGGGCTTGCCCCGCGATGCGCTATTCAGGGTTTAGCTGCAGCCTGCCACAGCACCTCGGCCACCCCCTGGCGCCGCCCGATCAGGCGCGCCGCCACGAACAGCAGATCCGACAAGCGGTTGATATACGCCAGGCCCACCCCGGCCAACGGCTCGACTCCGTTCAACTGCTGACAGCGCCGCTCGGCGCTGCGCGCCAGGCTGCGGCAGACATGGGCCTGGGCGATCAATGCCGAACCACTGGGCAGGATGAAATTCTCCAGCGGCCCCAGTTCCTCGTTCCAGCGATCGATCGCCGCTTCCAGGCGTTCCACTTCAGTGGCATTCAGCGCCTGGTAACTGGGCATCGCCAGCTCGCCACCGAGGTCGAACAGGCGGTGCTGGCACGGCGCCAGAACCTCGATCACTTCGTCCAGCCCTTGCTCGGCCAGTCCCGCCAGCAGCAAACCCAACTGACTGTTGAGGCTATCGACCTCGCCAATGGCCTCGATCCGCGGATGATCCTTGGGCACCCGGCGCCCGTCGCCCAGGCCTGTTTCGCCCTTGTCGCCGGTGCGGGTGTAGATCTTCGACAGGCGAAAACCCATGTTCATGACTCCATTTTGTGGGGCTCGACCTCAGCCGGCGCGGTATTGGCCAGGGGCAGGCGCAAGGTGAAGCAGGTGCCCTGGCCGGGTGCCGACTGCACTTCCATCTGGCCCTTGTGGTTGTTGGTGATAATGAAGTACGACACCGACAGGCCAAGGCCGGTGCCCTGGCCGATTTCCTTGGTGGTGAAGAACGGCTCGAAGGTGCGCTTGCGTACCGCTTCGGGCATGCCGACACCGTTGTCTTCCACCTGGATCTCCGCCCAGGGTGGATTGAGCCGGGTACGCAGGATGATGCGGCCAGGCTCGCTGTCGTCTTCGCGCAGGTGAATGGCCTGGGCGGCGTTCTTCAGCAGGTTGAGCAGCACCTGCTCCAGCTCGTTGGCGGTGCAGGGCACCGGGCCCAGGTTGGGGTCGAACTGGCGGATGATGGCCTGACCCTTGAAGTCGAAGCCGATGGTCAGGTCGAAATCGTTGCCGGCGATTTCCACTGCCTGGTCGATCAGCGCCGGCAGGTCACAGGGTGCCAGCTGGCGGTTGCTGCGCCGGCTGAAGCTGAGCATGTGGGTGACGATCTTGGCCGCACGGGCACCGGCCTGCTGGATGCCATCGAGCAACTGCGGCACCTCGCGGCTTTCCAGGTAGCGATTGACCGCAGGCAGGTCGATGCCCACTTCGTCGGCCTGTTCCATGTTCCGGGCCAGGTCTGGTGACAGGCGTCGGCGAATGTTCTGCACGTTGTGCAGGATCGCCCCCAGCGGGTTGTTGATTTCATGGGCCATGCCGGCTGCCAGGCCACCGACCGAGAGCATCTTCTCCGACTGCACCATCATTTCTTCCAGGGACAGGCGCTGGGTGATGTCGTCGATGCGGATCACCACGCCGCGTCCGCCACCGCCCATCAGTGGGTAGAAGGTCAGGGCGTAGTGCCGGGCGTCGTCGTCCTTGGTCCAGGTGACCCGCTCGATCTTCGCCACCCGGTGTTTCTCGACGCTCTCCTTGAGCTGCGGCAGGAACGGCTTGAGCGGCTCGAAGGCGAGGAAGATCGGTTGGTTCAGCGCTTCGTCCAGCGGCGTGCCGGAGAGCACGCTGGCTTCCTGGTTCCACTGGGTGACGTAGAGCTGTTCGTCCAGGGCGATCAGCGCCGAGGGCATGGAGTCGATGATGCTGTTGAGGTAGTTCTGGAAGCCCGTGAGCTTTTTCTCGATCTTGCTGCGCACCTGGACTTCCAGCTCCAGCTTGCGGTTGGTGTGGCGGGTTTCCTCGGCCAGGCCCTGGGCCTGGTCGTAGGCTTCCTGGAATTCGTCGCGGGTGCGCTTGAGCTGCTGCTCGCGGGCTTCGATGCGCGACAGCATGGTGTTGAAGGCCTCGGCCAGGCTGCCGATTTCGTCATCGTTGCCGCGCTTGGCGCGCAGGGCGTAGTTCTCTTCGCGGGTCACCTGGCGCGACAGTTCTTCGAGCTGGTAGATCGGCTGGGTGATCAGGCGCTTGATCTGCCGGGCGATGATCATCCACAGCAAGATACTGAACACCAGGATGCCCAGGCTGGCGGTGAGGGTGCCGGTGTAGAAGGCCACAGGCAACTCGCTGCTGGCCACCAGCAACAGGTAGCCCGGAGGCCCGCCCGGGCGTGGCAGCTGGGTCAGCTGGGTGCTGCGAAACTCGGTCAGGCGCCAGTTCTCGATGTTGCGATAGCGTTTGGGCAGGGGCAGCACTTCGCCGTGCTGCAACTGCGCCAGCAGCTTGCCGTCGCCGCCGTAGACGGCAGCGGCGCGCAAGGGGGTGTAGCTGTCCAGCTCCTTGAGCAGGGCCTTGGCGGCCTCGGGCGAGTCCGCGGCCTGGGTGGACAGTTGCGGGTTGGCCACCAGTCGGCCGATGGTCTGCAGGGCCTGGGGCGCCATGCTCTCCTGGGAGATCCAGTAGGCGGCGCTGATGAAAGTCAGGTTGGCCACCAGCAGGATGGTGATCAACAGCACCAGCAGGGCGGCCAGCAGTTTCTGGCCAACCGGCAGGTTCTCCAGGCGTTCGCGCAGCGTCATGTGAAAGCCAGATCCCGGTCTGTAGGTGAAAGGGCAGGGTAACGCTGCGCTCAGTCGCTGGGCAATCCGCGCGCGTTCAGGTGTTCGACCAGGCGCCGGTAGAGCCGCTCCAGGTGCGGCAGCTCGCGGCCATGACGGCTGGCGACGCGGCAAGCATGGCCGAGCAGGTAGTGGATCTCGGTACGACGGCCCTGGCGAACATCCTGGTACATGGAAGAGTAGTTGGCGGCCGTGGCCTTGATTACCCGCTCCACTTCTTCGCCCAGGCCTTCGGCGGCTTCGGGCTGACCGCAGTACTGCAGCAACTCGGCGAGTTCGGCGCAGAGGGTCGCCACTTCGCAGTGATGCGCCTGCAGGCCGCCGTTCTGGCACTCATGCAGCACCGTCAGGGGATTGATGGCGCAGTTGAGCGCCAGCTTGCGCCACAGGCGGGTGAGGATATCCGGGGTCCACTCGTGGGGAATGCCGGCGTCGGCCAGCTCGTCGAGCCATTCGGGGGCCAGCGGGTTGGCCGGATCGCCCAGCCAGTTGAAGCCGTGGCCGGCGAAATTGACCCGCCAGTCGGCTTCGCGAAACGCACCTTCGGTGCTGGAGGCGAAGATGCAGCGGGCATGGGGCACCCGGTTGGCGACCTCGTCCTGGCTGCCCAGGCCGTTCTGCAGCAGGATCAGCTCGGCGCCGTGGGCCAGGCGCGGCGCCAGTTGTGCCACCGCCTGCTCGGCATCGTAGGCCTTGCAGGCCACCAGCAGGCGATGAATGGGCGTGTTGTCCTCTGCGGTTTGCGCCGGAATGGCGTGCAATTGCGCCTGCCCGTGTTCGACCAGGGTCAGGCCGCCGGCCGCCTCGTAGGCCGCAAGGCGCGGCGCATCGCGCAGGATCAGGCGGACCGCTTTGCCGGCACGGGCCAGACGGCAGGCCCAGAGGCTGCCCAGACTCCCCGCGCCGAGAATATGCCAGGTGCTGCTCATCAGCGTTTCGCAACCGTTATAATGAGCCGGCATTTTAACCGTCAAACCCGACGCGCTCCATCACGCTCTGCAATCAGGGCCGTGAGCGCGCATTTATTTTCTGGAGAATCGTTATGCCGTCGTTCGACGTGGTATCGGAACTGGACAAGCACGAAGTCACCAACGCCGTTGAGAACGCCGTGAAGGAACTGGACCGCCGCTATGACCTCAAGGGCAAGGGCAGCTTCGAGTTCAAGGAGAAGGAGCTCACCGTCAACCTGACCGCCGAAGCCGAGTTCCAGCTCGAGGCGATGATCGAGATCCTCAAGCTGGCCCTGGTCAAGCGCAAGATCGACGTGCAGTGCCTGGAGGTCAAGGACGCCTACGCATCGGGCAAGGTGATGAAGCAGGAAGCCGTGCTCAAGGAAGGCATCGACAAGGAACTGGCGAAGAAGATCGTGGCCCACATCAAGGACGCCAAGCTCAAGGTCCAGGCCGCCATCCAGGGCGAGCAGGTGCGTGTCACCGGCAAGAAGCGCGACGACCTGCAGGAAGCCATCGCCGCCCTGCGCGCCCGCGAGTTCGGCATGCCGCTGCAGTTCAACAATTTCCGCGACTAAGCCCACCGTTCAGGGAACCTTGGCGCCGAATCGGCGTCCGAGGTCCTTAGGGCCGCTGAAACGATTGCGGCAGGGATTTCAAGCTTCATTGCCGCTCGGCATCAGGAGAACATTATGGATTTCAACGCTGAGGTCGACCAACTGGTCAAGACTTCGCAAACCTGGCTCCCGTTGATCATGGAGTACAGCAGCCGTCTGTTGTTGGCGCTGGTGACCCTGGCCATCGGCTGGTGGCTGATCAACAAGGTGACCTACCGCCTGGGCAAACTGCTTGCCCTGCGCAACGCCGACCTTGCGCTGCAAGGTTTTATCAGCAGCCTGGCGAACATCGTCCTGAAGATCCTGCTGATTGTCAGTGTCGCCTCGATGATCGGTATCGAGACTACCTCGTTCGTCGCCGCCATCGGTGCCGCGGGCCTGGCCATCGGCCTGGCCTTGCAGGGCAGCCTGGCGAACTTCGCCGGCGGGGTGCTGATCCTGCTGTTCCGTCCGTTCCGCATCGGCGACTGGATCGAAGCCCAGGGTGTCGCCGGCACCGTGGACAGCATCCAGATCTTCCACACCGTGCTGCGTACCGGTGACAACAAGACCGTGATCATGCCCAACGGCAGCCTGTCCAACGGCATCATCACCAACACCAACCGCCAGCCGACCCGCAAGGTGGTGTTCGATGTCGGCGTCGACTATGACGCCGACCTGCAGAAGGCCCGTGGCGTACTGCTGGAGCTGGCCCAGGACCCACGCGTGCTCAAGGACCCGGCGCCGCAGGCAGTGATTTCCACCCTGGGCGACAGCTCGATCACCGTGTCGCTGCGCATCTGGGTCAACACGGCCGACTACTGGGACGTGCTGTTCATGCTCAACGAGCATGCCCGTGACCGCCTCAAGGCCGAGGGCATCGACATTCCCTTCCCGCAGCGGGTGATCCGCATGGTGCAGGAAACGGCGGTGCAGTAAGTACCGGCCGTGATCGCGGGGCAAGCCCGCTCCCACAACTGCGTGTGGGAGCGGGCTTGCCCCGCGATGCTTCTACGGTCATTACACTTGTTCACGTCTTCACGCTACCTGCGCCCCGGTCTTTCTGGCATATAAGCTGGCTCACTTTTGTTTGTCCGGTCTTGCCATGCTTACCCCCCTGATCTACATCACGCCCCTGCGCGCCTTGTGCTTCGCCTTGTGCCTGGCGTTGTTCGAACTGCTGACCTACCTCGCCAGCGATGCGGTGATGCCCGCCATGCCGGTGGTGGTCGGTGATCTGCGCGCCAGCCCCGAATTCATCCCCCACGCCCTGAACCTGTACCTGCTCGGCGGTGTGCTGCTGCAATGGCTGATCGGCCCGCTGGCCGACCGCTATGGTCGCCGGCCATTGTTGCTGGGGGGCTGTGCGTTTTTCTGCATCGCCTGCCTGGCGACCTTCTGGGTCGAGAGCATCGAACTGTTCAACCTGCTGCGCCTTTTGCAGGGCATCGGCCTGGGCTTTGTGGTGACCGTCAGCTACCCGGCCTTGAACGAGGCGTTCAGCGAGGCCGACGCGGTGCGCATGATGGCCCTGCTGGCCAATATCGCGCTGCTTTCGCCGCTGCTGGGGCCGTTGGTGGGCACCTTGCTGCTGGAGTGGGTGTCGTGGCGCTGGTTGTTCGTGATTTTCGGCGTCTGTGCGGTGCTGGCCTGGCTGGCGTTGTACCGCTTCATGCCGGAAACCCTGGGGGTGGAGCGTCGCGACGGTTCGCGCCTGGCCTTCCAGCCCATCCAGCTGCGGCCGTTGCTGGCCGGCTACGGCCAGTTGCTCGGCAACCGTCGCTTCGTCGCCGGCAGCGCTGCCCTGGGCCTGGTCGGCCTGCCGTTGATCGGCTGGATCGGCCTGTCGCCGGTGCTGTTGATCCACGATGAAGGCCTGAGCACCCTGGACTATGCACTGTGGCAGTTGCCGGTGTTCGGCGGGTTGATCCTGGGCAACCTGATCATCAACCGCATCGCCGATCGCTACCCGCTCAAGAGCCTGGTGCGACGGGCGCTGTGGCCGTATCTGGCGGGGCTGCTGGGGATGATGCTGGCTACCTGGCTGGTGCCGGGCGTGCCGAGCCTGGTGGCGGGGCTTTCGGTCTATGCCCTGGGCCTGGGTATCGCCAATGCGGTGCTGTACCGCATGACGCTGTTCGCCAGCGAACAGAGCAAGGGGCTGGTTTCGGCGATGCTGGGCATGATCACCATTGCCTTGCTGGGCCTGGGCGGGGCGTTGCTGGCGATGCTCGGTGCCGGCGCCAGCCTGCTGAGCTTCGCGTTGGCTGCAGGCATTGCCGGGATTTCGGCGCTGTGGCCGCTGAGGGTGGTTCTGGGCGCTTCCGGCGAACAGGCCGAGGCTTTGCCGGGATAAACCCGGCAATCGCCTCAGGCGGCCTCAGGGGCGCTGTTCGGCAACCGGGTTGTCGGCTGGCAGCTGTTTGCCCTTGCCCTGCTCCTGGCGCCAGTGCAGGGCGATCAGGATCAGGGTCGGCACGCCGAGCAGGGCGGTGATCAGGAAGAAGTCGTGGTAGCCGAACTTCTCCACCATCACCCCCGAGTAGCCGCCGATCAGGCGTGGCAACAGCAGCATGATCGAACTGAGCAGGGCGTACTGGGTGGCGGAGAACTTCAGGTTGGTCAGGCTCGACAGGTACGCCACGAACGCCGAGGTGGCCAGGCCCGAGCTGAAGTTGTCCAGGGAGATGGTCAGCACCAGCATCTGCAGGTTGGGGCCCATGTCGGCCAGCATCAGGAACAGGATGTTGGTCGCCGCCGAAGCCGCGCCGCCGATGAACAGGATCGGCAGGATACCGAAGCGCACGATCAGCAGGCCGCCCATGCCGGCGCCGACCAGGGTCATGATCAGGCCGAAGATCTTGCTGACGCTGGCGATCTGGTCCTTGGTGAAGCCCTGGTCGATGTAGAACACGTTGGCCATCACGCCCATCACCGTATCGGACATCCGGTAGGTGGCGATCAGGCCCAGCAGCAGCAAGGCCTGCCAGCGGTAGCGGTGAATGAAGTCGTTGACCGGTGTCAGCACCGGCGCCAGGCCGCGACGGCCCAGGGACGACAGGCACAGCGAGGTCAGGGTGATATAGAGGATCGCCCGCAGGAAAGCGCGGTCTTCGAGCAGCAGGTCGAGCAGGCTTGCGCCTTCGAACAGCACGCTGGCGAAATCGGTGTTGTACAGCTGGGTGAACATGGCCGGTACCGAGACCAGCAGGATGATCAGCACGAACACCGATGCCAGTTGATGCATCAGGCCGTAGCGGGCCGCCGACAGCTGGGTACGCAGGGGGACGGGCGGTTCGCGCATCAAGAGGGTGGTGATCAGCGCCGGCAGCATCATGATGCCGAACAGCACATAGGTACCGGTCCAGGCTTTGTGCAGGTAACTGAAGCCGGTGGAACCGAAGCCTTCGGCGAAGAACAGCGCACCGGCGGTGGCCAGCAGCGCGGCGACCCGGTAGCCGGCCATGTAGCTGGCGGCCAGGGCTGCCTGGCGCTGGTCGTCGGCGATTTCCAGGCGGTAGGCGTCGACGGCGATATCCTGGGTGGCCGAGGCAAAGGCCACCAGCACCGCCAGGGCAATCAGCCACGACAGATGCTTTTGCGGGTCGCAAAAGCCCATGCCGATCAGGCCAATCACCACCAGAATCTGTGAGAGCGCAAGCCAGGAGCGGCGGCGACCGAGCTTGCCGAGCAGTGGCAGGCGCCATTGGTCGAGCAGTGGCGACCAGACCCACTTGAAGGCATAGGCCAGGCCGATCAGGCTGGCATAACCAATGGTTTCGCGAGCGACTCCGGCTTCGCGCAACCACACCGACAGGGTCGAGAACACCAACATATAGGGCAGGCCGGCGGCAAAGCCGAGCAGCAACAGCACCAGGGTGGACGGGCTGGCATAGGCAGCAAGCGCAGCGCGCCAGGTTTTACGGGGCATGGGCCAACATCTGCCTCAAGTTTACGAAAACAAAGCGCGCACTCTAACCGCTGTGCTCCGTTGGGCGCCAGCCATGGCGCAACATATCCACACGATTATTGTGCAGTGTGACCCCTTCTGCCCGCAGTCGTGCACGCTGCTCGTCGCCTGACGGGGTGCCCAGGGCCAGGCTCAGTCGACCACCGGCAGCCAGTACCCGATGCCAGGGCAGGCGGGTGTCGGCCGGCAACTGGCTCAGGGTACGCCCGACCCAGCGCGCCGCGCGCCCCAGGCCGGCCAGCTCGGCCAGCTGGCCATAGCTGACCACCTTGCCGGGCGGCACTTGGTCGAGCACCAGATAGAGCGCCATTCGTCGGGCTTGCGGGTCGTCCGTCGGGTCACCAGGTACCGGGCTCATCGCGGTGCTCCGGGGAGAGGCCGGTAAACAGGCGTGTCCAGCGGCCAAACAGGAATTGAACTCATTGGCATCGGGTCGGTCAGTCCTTGCTCCACGGTCGGGTATCTGGATAATGCCCGACTTTTTTCGCGAACCAGAGTCCGTTTTTGCTTATGTTTTCCAGAGTCTTGCTGTTCCTTGCTGCCGTTGTTGCCTGCGCCCCGGCCATCGCTGATACCGTGTGGATGAAGAACGGCGACCGGCTCAGCGGCAAGATCTCGGTGTTCGATGGCGGCAAGCTGCTGCTGCAGACCACCTATGGGGGCACCATCGCGCTGGACTGGAAACAGGTCAAGACCCTGGAAAGCGACCAGGAGCTTCTGGTCAAGCAGGATGCCTACACCGGCGAAAAAGCCAAGGCATTGCATGCCGCCGAGGATGGCAAGGTCACCCTGGCCAATGGCGATGCGCCCAAGACCGTGGACCTGGCCAGTATCCAGCAGATCATGAAGCCCAAGCCTGTGGTCGAGGACTTCTCGTGGAAGGGCAATGTCGACCTGGCCCTGGACTACAAGCGTGCCGAGACCGACAGCGATGACTATGACATCGACTTCAAGACCTCGGCCCGCCATGGCCGCTGGCGCCACCAGGCCGAAGGCGAGTACAACCGCGAAAGCAAGAACGACGTCACCACCACCAACAACTGGAGCGCCGAGTACGCCCTGGACCGATTCATCACCGAGAAATGGTTCTGGCAAGGCCGCCTGGAGGTCAAGCGCGACCATATCGAAGACCTGGCGCGCCAGCGCACCGTGGGTACCGGCCCGGGCTATCAGTTCTGGGACGATGAACTGGGCGCGTTCTCCCTGGGTTCGCTGCTCAACCGCACCGACTATGAATATGCCGACGGCGGCAAGGACAACTTCTATTCCCTGGGCATGAAGTGGGACTACAACCGCTACCTGATGGGCAAGCGCGTGCAGTTCTTCACCAATGGCGAAGTCGGCAAGCCGCTGGGCGGGGTGGCCGACTATGCCCTGGATGCCGAGATGGGCCTGCGCTACAAAGTCACCGAGTGGGCCTCGCTCAACCTCAAGGCCGAGAAGGACATCATCCGCGGCACCCGCGAGAGCGACCTGGACAAGACCCGCTACACCGCAGGCTTTGGTGTGACCTGGTAAGCGCGCTGGCAACCCTCGGCGATACTGATTATTTTGTCGGTTAATCACCTGGTCGCCTGATCCCTGCGGCCAGCCCTCCGCTATCGTCGAGTCGGGAGTCACACAGTGAGCACCAAAACCGCCCAGCAGGCCCGCGAGCTGCTGCTCAAGGAATACCGTGGGGTCCTGTCGACCCATTCCAAGTCGATGCCGGGCTTCCCGTTCGGCTCGGTGGTGCCTTATTGCCTGGATGCCGAGGGCAACCCGCTGATCCTGATCAGCCGCATAGCCCAGCACACCCATAACCTGCAGAAGGACCCCAAGTGCTCGCTGCTGGTCGGCGAGCGCGACGCCGAGGATGTGCAGGCGGTCGGTCGCCTCACCGTGCTGGCCGAGGCGCATCGGCTCGAAGCGCCCGAGGCCGTGGCGGCCGCGGCCGAGCGCTATTACCGCTACTTCCCCGACTCGAGCAATTACCACAAGGCCCATGATTTTGACTTCTGGGTGCTCAAGCCGGTGCGCCACCGCTACATCGGCGGCTTTGGCGCGATCCACTGGATCGACCACCTGAACCTGCCCAATCCCTTTGCCGGCCAGGCCGAGGCGAGCATGATCGAGCACATGAACAGCGATCATGCCAACGCCATCGAACACTACGTCGAGCTCAGCGGCCTGCCACGCGGTGCGGCAGCGCAGATGGTCGGCATCGACAGCGAAGGCATGCACCTGCGCATTGGCCAGGGCCTGCACTGGTTGCCGTTCGGCGCGCCTTGCAATACGCCGATACAAGTGCGCGAAGCCCTGGTATTTCTGGCCCGCGCCGATCAATGGCCGGATCGTTCATACTCCGAGGCTTGAAATAGCGACCGACCGCAACCATTAAAGGTCTACTGCAAGGTCATCTTGCGTAGAGGATCCTTTGATGCGTGCTTTTCTACTGCTGTTTCTGATTTTTCCGGTGCTGGAGCTGTATGTGTTCTTCAAGGTCAGCTCCGCGATCGGCTTCTTTCCGGCGCTGCTGCTGATCATCGCCGGCTCCGCCCTGGGTGTGCTGGTGGTGCGGGTGGCGGGCCTGGCCACCGCCTTGCGCGCGCGTGAAAGCCTGCAGCGTGGCGAACTGCCCGCCGAAGACATGTTCCAGGGCCTGATGCTGGCGCTCGGTGGTGGCCTGCTGCTGCTGCCGGGTTTCATCAGTGACGTCATCGGCCTGGTCTGCCTGCTGCCATTCACCCGCCGCCTGCTCGGGCGCAAGATGCGTGAGCGTGCCGAGGCCCAGGCCATGCGCCAGCGCGCCTTCGCCGACGACCCGTTCATGGCCCGTCCGGGCAGTGCCGGCAGCCAGTCGCGCCAGCCCGATGTGATCGAAGGTGAGTACGAGCACCACGAGCCACGTGAGCCTCGCGATCCTCGCCTGCATTAAGCGTTGCCAATACCTGTAGAAACGGCCCCGGAAGGGGCCGTTTTGCTTTGTCCGGGGCTATCGCTAAAAAATTTAACGACCAAGCCTTGTAATTGCCCTTGGCGACCTCATGTATGGGTCACCGCAAGGTTTCTGGTGGCTTGCCCCAGACTTTACATGGGTGGTTCGCCTTCGCGGGCCACGAGCGGCAACGCCGCAAGCATCAACCCGCCGGTGTCGATACCGGCCGATGAAAACCACAATTAGGAGAGATCGACAATGAAGCTTCGTCCTCTGCATGACCGCGTCGTTATCCGTCGCAGCGAAGAAGAATCGAAAACCGCTGGCGGTATCGTTCTGCCAGGTTCGGCCGCTGAAAAACCTAACCGTGGCGAAGTCGTCGCTGTAGGTACCGGTCGCATCCTGGACAACGGTGAAGTGCGTGCGCTGGCCGTGAAAGTGGGTGACAAGGTGGTTTTCGGCCCTTACTCGGGCAGCAACACTGTGAAAGTTGACGGCGAAGACCTGCTGGTAATGGCTGAGAACGAGATTCTCGCTGTTATCGAAGGCTGATTCCGCTGGTTTCCCGTTACTCCAAAGTATTCAAGGATTAAACGATCATGGCTGCTAAAGACGTAAAATTCGGCGATTCCGCCCGTAAGAAAATGCTGGTTGGCGTCAACGTTCTGGCTGACGCGGTAAAAGCGACCCTGGGCCCGAAAGGCCGTAACGTTGTCCTGGCCAAGAGCTTCGGCGCTCCAACCATCACCAAAGACGGTGTTTCGGTTGCCAAGGAAATCGAGCTGAAAGACGCTTTCGAAAACATGGGCGCCCAGCTGGTCAAGGAAGTTGCTTCCAAGGCCAACGACGCTGCCGGTGACGGCACCACCACCGCTACCGTCCTGGCTCAGGCCATCGTCAACGAAGGCCTGAAAGCCGTCGCTGCCGGCATGAACCCGATGGACCTCAAGCGCGGCATCGACAAGGCCACTGCTGCCGTCGTCGCCGAGCTGAAAAACCTGTCCAAGCCATGCGCCGACTCCAAGGCCATCGCCCAGGTAGGCACCATCTCCGCCAACTCCGACAACTCCATCGGTGACATCATCGCCGAAGCCATGGAAAAAGTCGGTAAAGAAGGCGTGATCACCGTTGAAGAAGGCTCGGGCCTGGAAAACGAACTGTCGGTCGTAGAAGGCATGCAGTTCGACCGTGGCTACCTGTCGCCTTACTTCGTCAACAAGCCGGACACCATGGTTGCCGAGCTGGATGGCCCGCTGCTGCTGCTGGTT
Organism: Pseudomonas sp. BJa5; assembly: GCF_030272875.2. Lineage (NCBI taxonomy): Bacteria > Pseudomonadati > Pseudomonadota > Gammaproteobacteria > Pseudomonadales > Pseudomonadaceae > Pseudomonas > Pseudomonas sp. BJa5. Next base: position 100,102 of record NZ_JALRNG020000013.1, on the reverse strand, counting down.
GACAAGAAGATCTCCAACATTCGCGAACTGCTGCCAGTTCTGGAAGCCGTTGCCAAGGCCGGCCGTCCGCTGCTGATCGTGGCTGAAGACGTCGAAGGCGAAGCGCTGGCGACCCTGGTCGTCAACAACATGCGCGGCATCGTCAAGGTTGCTGCGGTCAAGGCACCTGGCTTCGGCGACCGCCGCAAGGCCATGCTGCAGGACATCGCCGTCCTGACCGGCGGTACCGTGATCTCCGAAGAAATCGGCCTGAGCCTGGAGTCCGCTACCCTGGAGCACCTGGGTAACGCCAAGCGTGTAATCCTGTCCAAGGAAAACACCACCATCATCGACGGCGCTGGCGCCGACGCCGAGATCGAAGCACGCGTCAAGCAGATCCGTGCCCAGATCGAAGAGACTTCCTCGGACTACGACCGTGAGAAGCTGCAAGAGCGCCTGGCCAAGCTGGCTGGCGGTGTTGCCGTGATCAAGGTCGGTGCCGGCACCGAAGTTGAAATGAAAGAGAAGAAAGCCCGCGTTGAAGACGCCCTGCACGCTACCCGCGCAGCCGTCGAAGAAGGCGTGGTGCCTGGCGGTGGTGTTGCCCTGGTGCGTGCACTGAACGCCATTGCCGACCTCAAAGGCGACAACGAAGAGCAGAACGTCGGTATCGCCCTGCTGCGTCGCGCCGTTGAAGCGCCACTGCGTCAGATCGTTGCCAACGCCGGCGACGAGCCAAGCGTTGTGGCCGACAAGGTCAAGCAAGGTTCGGGCAACTTCGGTTACAACGCTGCTACCGGCGAGTACGGCGACATGATCGAAATGGGCATCCTGGACCCAGCCAAGGTCACCCGTTCGGCACTGCAAGCTGCCGCTTCGATCGGTGGCCTGATGATCACCACCGAAGCCATGATCGCTGACGCTCCAGTGGAAGCTTCCGCTGCCGGCGGCATGCCAGACATGGGCGGCATGGGTGGTATGGGCGGCATGGGCGGCATGATGTAAGCCAGCCTTGTCCGCTTGAGAAAAAGCCCCGCCTAGTGCGGGGCTTTTTTTTTGCCTATGTGGGAGCGGGCTTGCCCCGCGATCGGCCACCAGGGCAGTCGTGTTTCAGACTGCAGCAGATGTACGGGCTGTGCTGGCCTCATCGCTAGGCAAGTCGAGTCGTCGCACCGCCGCTCCTACAGGTTTGCGGTACAACACCCCGTAGTAACAACCCAGGCTGATCAACCAGCAGAACACCGCCGTCCACACGTTGTGGGAAAAGAAATGCGCGCCTTGCAGCATGCGTCCCACCGAAAACACCATACCCAGGCCGAACGCAAACAGCAGGGCGGCACGGGCCAGGCGCGGGCGACGATCACGCAGGGCGAAGAACAGGGCGAACAAGGTAAAACCGGTGGCCGCATGGCCACCAGGCCAGCAACGCCCTGGTTTGTCGGTCGCCGGGCGCGGGCTCAGCAGTTCGCTGTAGGTTTCCTTGCCGCCAAACTCCTGAAGGCTCCAGGGGCATTGCACCGCGGTGACCGCCTTGAGCGGGGTGACGAAGCTGGTGGAAATCGCCATGGCCATGACCAGATACCCCAGCTCCCGGCGCCAGTTCTTCAGGCGTTGCCAGAAGAAGCTGGAAGCGAATGCCACAATAGCGCCCAGGCCAAGCACGATCACCGCCTGTTTGGCGCGATCATGCAGGATATCTTCGAGGAAATAGCTGTGGCGACCAATGAACTGGCCGGCCACCGGATCGAACATCAACCTGGCCAGGTCCATGTCCAGCGAGGTGAGCTCGAGCAGAATCAGGGTCAGGGCAGTCAGCGCGGGGATACCCAGGGCAACCCAGAGGTTGAGCGGGCGGGAGGTGGAAGGTAAAGGCATGGCAGGTCCAGACTGGTCGATGGGCGGTTGCGACCGGCGATTTTCGACCAGGCGCCATCGCTTGTCCGTGAAGCTCGGGTGAAAAAAACGTTAACCTGCAATAAAGCGGCGCTGGCCTAGCCGTGCGCGGTCGATGGCCGTAAGCTGCGCCTGCCAAGCAGGCAAAAGCCCTGGACAGGAGAACTCCATGCGAATCCTACTGGTTGAAGACAACCGCGATATCCTCGCCAACCTGGCCGACTACCTGGGCCTGAAGGGCTACACGGTGGACTGCGCCCAGGACGGCCTGTCGGGGCTGCACCTGGCCGCCACCGAGCATTACGACCTGATCGTGCTCGACATCATGCTCCCGGGCATCGACGGCTATACCCTGTGCAAACGCCTGCGTGAGGACGCCCGGCGGGATACCCCGGTGATCATGCTCACCGCCCGCGACCAGCTCGATGACCGCCTGCAGGGCTTTCGTTCCGGTGCCGACGACTACCTGCTCAAGCCCTTTGCCCTGTCGGAACTGGCGGCGCGCATCGAGGCGGTGCTGCGTCGTGCCCAGGGCGGTGGACGGCGCACCTTGCAAGTCAGCGACCTGAGCTACGACCTCGATACCCTCGAAGTGACCCGCGACGGCAAGATGCTCAAGCTCAACCCGGTCGGCTTGAAGCTGCTGGCGGTATTGATGCAGAAGAGCCCCCACGTGTTGCGCCGCGAAGTGCTTGAAGAGGCGCTCTGGGGTGACGATTGCCCCGACAGCGACAGTCTGCGCAGTCATGTGCACCAGCTGCGCCAGGTGATCGACAAGCCGTTCGACAAACCCCTGCTGCATACCGTCCACGGCGTCGGCTACCGCCTGGCCGAGGGCCGCGATGGAGTTTAAGCAGAGCCTTGCCCAGCGGATCATCATCGCCTTTGCCTTGATGAGCGCGCTGGTGGCCGGCGCTTTCGCGTTCGGCATCGTCGCCACCGTGCACCTGGTGGAGGAGCGCCTGATTTCGGCGGTACTGGGCGGCGACCTACAGCGCCTGCTGCGCATGGACAGCGTCAGCGACTGGAGCCATCGCCCGCGACCGGACCAGTTGTTCTATTACAGCGGCGGGCGCGACGATTTCGAATTGCCCAAGGACTTGCGCCACCTGACACCGGGCTTCCATGAGGTGTTTCGCGAGCAGCTGTCCTACCACGCCATGGTCGAGGTGGTGGATGGGCGGCGCTATGTCCTGCTGCAGGACCAGAGTGACTTCGAAGAGCGCGAGCGGGTGCTGTTCGCGATCGTGGTAGTGGGTTTCGTCCTCAGCCTGGCCTTGGCGGTGTTCCTCGGCTGGGTGCTGGCGCGAAGGGTAATGGCGCCGGTGATCCGCCTGGCCCGTCAGGTGCGACATCGCGACCAGTTACTGGGCCTGGCGCCGCCCCTGGCACCGGACTACGCCGACGACGAGGTCGGCCAGCTGGCCGTGGCCTTCGACGATACCCTCGGGCGCCTGCGCGATGCCCTGACCCGCGAGCGCCTGTTCACCAGTGATGTCAGCCATGAATTGCGCACACCCTTGATGGTCCTGGCCAGTTCCTGCGAGCTGTTGCTGGTTAACCCGAACATCGATACCCGCGCCCGTGCCCAGGTCGAACGTATTGCCAGGGCCACCGAGGAGATGCAGGAACTGGTCAAGACCTTCCTGATGCTGGCCCGTGCCCAACGCGACCAGGGCGCAGTGGCATCGCGGGCGACCATGAAGGAAGTGGCCGACGATCTGATCAGCGTCTGGCGTGACACCATCGAGCAGAAGGGCCTGACCTTGATCTACCAACCAGGGGCGGGTTCGAGGACGCTTTACAACGCCACCTTCCTGCAGGCGGTGATGGGCAACCTGCTGCGTAACGCAGCACACTACACCGACTACGGGTTCATCCGCCTGACCCTGGAGCCGGCCGGTTTCCTGGTCGAGGACAGTGGCGTGGGCATTCCCGAAGAGCAGCGCGAAGCCATGTTCCGACCGTTCGTACGCGGTGACGAACGCCGTGGTGAAGGCCTTGGCCTGGGCTTGTCACTGGTGCAGCGAATCTGCGACGACCAGGGCTGGACAGTCGGCCTGACGGCCATGGTGCCCCATGGCTGTCGCTTCCACGTCGACCTCACCCATGGCCCGGAATGCCTGCCAGAACCGGAGTGAAGGCCAGGGGAGGCCTTCCGCTCTGGTAATGTCTTGTAACGTTAAATCCCGTACTAACAAATTTTTCACATTTGTATGACCTGACGCCAACGATCGCCTCCTTATCGTGGGGGGATTGGAGTCAGGAGATGCACCATGCGTAGCCCCATCAAACTCGAATTTTCCGAAAAGTACGACCAGCAGCACGCCCAGGAATACTTCCTCAAGCACCAGGACGGGATGTCCCGTCGCCTGTCGCACCAGCGCGACGAACAACTCGCCCGCCGTGCCCTGGCGCTGGTCGGCGAGCCAGGACTGGTGCTGGACCTGCCTTGTGGCGCCGGTCGCTTCTGGCCCTTGCTGGCCGAAAAACCCAACCGGGTGATCATCGGCGCGGACAACTCCGAGGCCATGCTGGAAACCGCCACCAAATCCCAGCCGGCGCATATCGTCGAGCGGGTACGGACCTTGCAAACTTCTGCCTTTGCCATCGATCTGCCTGATAACTCGGTAGACAGTATTTTCTGCATGCGCCTGATGCACCATATTGGCGATGCGGCACACCGCAAGACACTTCTTTCGGAATTTCAACGAGTTACGCGCGATAGCGTTATCCTGTCGCTGTGGGTGGATGGCAACTTCAAGGCATGGCGGCGCAAGAAGCTCGAACAACGCCGTTTTGAGAAAACCGGAGAAGTCGGTTACCAGAATCGCTTTGTGTTACCGGCTGCAACGGTCGAGGAAGAATTCCAGGCTGCCGGTTTCCGGATTCAGGAACGATTGGACTTCTTGCCGTTCTATGCCATGTGGCGAGTATACGTATTGCGTAAGGGGTAGCAGGGCATGGCGGTAGCGCGCGAAGGATCAGCAACGGGAAACAGCCGGTTCGATCATTTCTGGCAGCAGCAGGGTGAATGGGTTGAAGAGCCCAACCAGCGTCGAGGCGGGGAAAGCGGAGTACAGCGACTGAGCGATGAAAGCGGTCAGTTGCTCTACTCCAAGCGCCAGATCGGCCATATCTACCGCAGCTTCCTGCATCCGTTCGGGCGCCCGACGGTGTTGCGTGAATATGATGCACTGAACAGCTTCGAACAACTCGGGGTGCGGGTGCCCCATATCGTTTACTGCGGGGTCGAACGCGATGCCGACCACCAGTGGCGCGCCCTGTTGGTCAGCAAGGCCCTGGACGGCTTCGTCGACTGCGACAGCTGGTACGCCGATGGCGCACGGGAACGCTACAGTGCGGTACTGCACGAGCGGATGCTGGAAGACCTGGCCCAAAACCTGGCGCGCATGCACCGCGGTCACTGGCAACACGGTTGCCTGTACGGCAAACACGTGTTCATCAAGGTGATTGGTGAAGGCGATGAAGCCCGGGCCGAAGTAGCCCTGCTGGACCTGGAAAAGTGTCGGCGGCGCATCAGCTGCCAGCGGGCGGCCGCCAACGACCTGAAGCAATTGCGCCGCCATTCGTCATTCAATGACGCGGAGTGGCAAAAGCTGCTCTATTTTTACAAGGTGGCGTTTGGCAGCGCTGTCAAAGGTTTAGAGTAATGAAACTAGAAATCGCTCGAGGTCTGTTTCTGATTCTGGCACTGGCAGTCGCTACAGCGGCGGCCGCTGCCTGGGAAGAACCACGCCCGCAAGTACTGAGCAAGGTTGATTCTGCTGCCCAGTGCCCTCCACCGCGGGTAGTGAAGAGCCAGACAACGGCCACGCCCGACCAGGACCTGTTGCTGTTCCTGTTCGGCATGAGCCAGGGTCTGCGCCCTCAGAGCTGATGTTCAAGCGTCGGTAACGCCAGAAGGCCTCGTTGAAAACGAGGCCTTTTGCATTTCAGGCTTCCTGGGCCTGGGGCCTGGGCAGCTCGGCGTGCGCCAGCAGGGTATACACGCACGGCAGGACGAACAGGGTGAACAGGGTGCCCACCGACATGCCGGTGGCGATCACCGTGCCGATGTCGAAGCGACTGACGGCCCCCGCACCGGTGGCCAGGATCAGCGGCACCATGCCGAAGACCATCGCCGCCGTGGTCATCAACACCGGACGCAAGCGAATCGCCGCCGCTTCCTCCACGGCCTCGCGGGCGCTCAAGCCCTTTTGCAGGCGCAGCTGGTTGGCGAACTCGACCACCAGGATGCCGTGCTTGCTGATCAGGCCGATCAGGGTCACCAGGCCCACCTGGGTGTAGATATTCATGCTGGAAATCCCCAGGAACAGCGGAATCAACGCCCCGCAGATCGACAGCGGCACGGTGACCAGGATTACCAGCGGATCGCGGAAGCTCTCGAACTGGGCCGCCAGCACCAGGAAGATGATCGCCAGGGCCAGGCCGAAGGTCACCCACAGCGCGCTACCCTCCTGCACGTACTGTCGCGCGGTACCGGCGTAGTCGAAGGCATAGCCTTCCGGCGCTTCCTCCCGGGCAATGCTGCGCACGGTATCCAGCGCCTCGCCCATGCTGACCATGGGCACGCCCTGGATGATCGCCGAGTTCAGCTGCTGGAACTGATTGAGCTGGCGCGGTCGGGCGCGGTCGTGGAGGGTGATCAGGGTCGACAGCGGCAGCATCTGGCCCTGCTGGTTCTTCACGTAGTAGTTGCTCAACCAGTCGGGATTGTCCCGGTACAAGCGCTCGACCTGGGCGATGACCTTGTAGCTGCGGCCGTCGATGGTGAAGCGGTTGATCTCCGCCTCGCCGAGCAGGGTGGCCAGGGTGCCGCCCAGGGCATCCATGGACACGCCCATCTGCGCCGCCTTGGCCCGGTCGATATCGACCACCACTTCCGGCTTGTCGAAGGCCAGGTCGATGTCGAGGAAGGCGAACTTGCCCGTGGCCTGGGCGCGCTCCTTGACCCGCTCGGCCACCTGCAGCAGCGACTCGTAGTCGTTCGGGGTGTTGATCACGAACTGGAACGGCAGGCCCTCGCTGGTGCCCGGCAGCGACGGCAGGTTGAAGCCGAAGATCTGCAGGCCGCTGATGCTTTCCAGACGCTTCTGCACCAGGGGCAGCAACTCCATCTGGGTGCGCTCGCGCTCGCCCCAGGGCTTGAGCAAAAAGCCGCCGATGCCGGACTGCACACCGTTGAAACCGTTGATCTGGAACGAGGAAAAGTACTCGGGAAACGCCTTGAAGATGTCGATGAACTCGTCGGTGTAGGTGCTCAGGTAGTCGAGGTTGGTCGGCTGTGGCGCGGTCGCCATCATGAAGATCACGCCCTGGTCTTCGTCTGGCGCCAGCTCGTTGCGGGTAAACATCAGGAACACCGGAATCAGGCACAGCACGATCACCGCGAACACCAATACCACCGGGCGGGTGTTGAGGGTGGCATGCAACAGCTTCTGGTAGCGCACCTTCAGGCCATCGAACAGCATGTCCAGGCGATGGGCCAGGCCCGTGGGGTTCGAGTCGTGGCGCAAGAGCAGGGCGCACATCATCGGTGACAGGGTCAGGGCGACGATGCCGGAAATGATCACCGCCCCGGCCAGGGTCAGGGCGAACTCCTTGAACAAGGCTCCGGTCAGCCCCTCGAGGAAGCCGATGGGGGCATAGACCGCCGCCAGGGTGATGGTCATCGATACCACCGGCATGGCGATTTCCCTGGCACCTTCCAGGGCCGCGTCGAACGGCGTCTTGCCTTCCTCGATATGGCGGTGGATGTTCTCCACCACCACGATCGCATCGTCCACCACCAAGCCGATGGCCAACACCATCGCCAGCAGGGTCAGCAGGTTGAGCGAGTAGCCCATCAACTGCATGAAGAACAGCACGCCGATCATCGACAGGGGAATGGTGATCACCGGGATCAGCACCGAGCGCAGGGCACCGAGGAACAGGAACACCACGACGATGACGATCAGCACTGCCTCGGCCAGGGTCTTGACCACCTCGTCGATGGAGGCCTGGATGAACAGGGTGGCGTCGTAGGCGATGGAGGCCTTGAGGTTGGGCGGCAGCTGGCTTTCCAGCTCCGGCATCAGCTTGCGTACCTCCTTGATCACATCCAGCGGGTTGGCCCCCGGCGTGGCCTTGATGCCGATGTACACCGAGGGAATGCCGTCGAACGAGCTGACTGTGTCGTAGTTCTCCGCGCCCATCTCGACCCGTGCCACGTCACCCAGCAGCACCCGGCTGTCGCCACGGGTCTTGAGCGGGATGTTGGCGAAGGCTTCGGCGTTCTTAAGCTCGGTGGTGGCATTGATACTGGTGACGATGTACTCACCCTTGACCTCACCGGCGGCCGAGAGGAAGTTGTAGCGCCTGACGGCCTCGGTCACCTCGTTGGCGCTCAGGCCGTAGCCGGCGAGTTTCACCGGGTCTAGCCACAAGCGCATGGCAAACAGCTGGTTGCCGAGAATCTCCGCCTCGGCCATGCCGGGCAGGGTGGCGAGCTTGGGCTGGATCACCCGCGACAGGTAGTCGGTGATCTGCGGGTTGCTCAGCGCGTCGCTGTAGAAGCTGATGTACATCAGCGCCGAGGCGTCGGCGGCCTCCTTGCTCAGCACCGGGTCTTCGGCGTCCTGGGGCAGCTTGTTCTTGACCTCGTTGGCCTTGGCCAGCAGTTCGGTGAACAACCGGTCGCTGTCGGCGCCGATACGCGCATACACGGAAATTACCGAAAAATTCTGCCGGCTCACCGAGGTCATGTAGTCGATGCCCTCGGCGCTGGCCAGGCTCTGCTGCATGGGCTGGGTGATGTAGCCCTGGATGGTTTCGGCATTGGCCCCGGGGTAGGCAGTGGTCACCGTGATCAGGGCGTTTTCCATCTGCGGGTACTGGCGGATGGGCAACTTGCTCCAGGCCTGGAAGCCCAGCAGCACGATCAGCAGGCTGACGACGCTGGCCAGCACCGGCCGGCGGATGAACGGATCGGTAAAAGCCATGACTTGTCCTCGATCAGTTGGCGCGCGACGTGTGATTGGCCTGGGGTTGCAGGGTCTTGTCCGGGGTGAGGGTGACGGAAGCGCCCTGGGTCAGCTTGAGCTGGCCGGCGGTCACCACCTGCTCACCGGCTTTGAGGCCCTTGCTGATGACCACCAGGCCCTCGCGACGCTCGCCGGTCTCGACGAAGCGGCGTTCGGCGATCAGTTCCGGCTTGCCCTCGGCATTGAGTTGCGGCTGGCCGTCTTCGTTCTTTTTCGCCACGGCCACGTACACCGAATTGCCGTACAGGGTGTAGGTCACGGCGCTTTCCGGCACCACGACCTGCGGCTGTGGATCGGGCAGCACCACCTGCAGGCTGCTGAACATACCGGGCAGCAACTTGCCGTCAGGGTTGCCCAGGGTCGCGCGGACCAAGACGTTGCGGGTGCTGTCGTCGACCTTGGGGTTGATGGCGCTGATGGTGCCGGGGAAGGTCTCCCGGGGATAGGCCGCGACTGACGCCAGGACCTTCTGGCCGATGCTCAGCCTGGGAATCTGCTGCTCGGCGACATAGAAGTCCACGTACAGGCTGCTCAGGTCCTGCAGGGTGGCGATCACCGTGCCGCTGGCCAGGTAGTCGCCAACGTCGACCTGGCGGATGCCGATGGTGCCGCTGAAGGGCGCTTCGATGCTTTTCTTGGCCAGGGCCGCCTTGAGCTGGTCGACCACCGCCTGGCTGCGCTTGAACTGGGCGTTCAGACGGTCGTACTCGCCGCGGGAGATCGCCTGGCTACCGACCAGTTGGCTGCCGCGGCTGAAATCCACCCGGGCCAGGCCCAGATCGGCCTGGGCGGTGCCGAGCAGGGCGGTTTCCACATCGCTGTCCAGTTGCAGCAAGGGCTGGCCCTTGCTGACCTTCTGCCCGGACTCGAACTGCAGGCGCTTGACCGTGCCCGCGCTTTCCAGGCTCAGGTCGACCCCTTGCAGGGCCGTGAGACTGCCGACCGCCGGCAGGCGGTTTTCCCAGACGCGCTCGCTGGACTCGGTCGCCGCCACGCTGATCGGTGGCTTGGGGGCCGAGAACATCTGCACCTGCTGGTAGATGGAGAAAGCCTTGTAGCCCCCCAGCATCAGTACAAGCAGCAGGACAACACCCAACATGATGAGCATGCGGCGGCGCAGCATAGTCCAGTTCCTTGGAGTCGAATTTTATCGTTCGATTGGCACGACGACGGGCGATCCTGCCCACGTGCTCAGTAGCCGAATATTACTCGTTTGACCCGACTCCGGAACCTGTGTTCCGAGGTTATTTTCGGTTATTCACGGGGTCCTGAGGGGGGATGGTCCTTGGGCTTGGGTATTGAGGTTGTGAGCTTATCCATTCGATGTGGTGACGCTGCCGGCCCCTTCCGCCTTTACGGCGGCCTACTTTTCTCTTGGGAAAAGTAGGCAAAACCGCTTGCTCCTGCATCCGGCCCTGCGCTGCGCTCCGGGTCCCCTCGCTCCGGCGCCCTCCGGGGCCACGCGGCCTACGACTTGCTACGCCAAGTCTACGGCTCGCGTTCTTCGGCTGACGCCGAAGGTGCTGCGCACGGCCCCTGCAGGCACCTCCACTCGGCCTCCTGAAGTCGCATTCTGCGGCGCCTGTAACAACGCGCATGAGGAGCAAGGGTAGGAGCGGGCTTGCCCCGCGATGGCGTCAGCCAGGCTGCGCCAACCTCTGCCTTCGAAGATGCGCCAGCACAGGCACCACCCGTAACTTCGCGACTTCAGGAGGCCGAGCGTAGGTGTCTGGAGGGGGCGGGTGCGTAGCACCCTTCGGCGTAGCCGAAGAACGCGAGCCGTAGACTTGGCGAAGCAAGTCGTAGGCCGCGCAGCCCCTGGAAGACACCGTAGCGAGGGAACCCGGAGCGCAGCGTAGGGCCGTATGCAGGAGCGAGCGGTTTTGGTTCCTTTTGCCAAGACAAAAGGGACCCGCCGTAAGGGCGGAAGGGGCCGGCAGCATCGCCGCATGGAATGGATAAGCTCGCCGCCTCAGCACCCAAGCCCAAGGACCATAACCCCCGGGTTCCGTGAAGAACCTTATGCTCAGACCAGGTGCAGGTGGTTGTCCCAAAGCCCGGAAGGCAGTTGCAGCGGCTGGCCGACCAGCTCGCCCTTGCGGCAGTCGTAGAGCCGGCAGCGACCCTGTCCAGACGTGACCACGAAGCCATCGGCCACCGCACCCACGCCGGCGCAATCGGGCATCGGCGCATCAAGTTTTACCTGGGCCGTGTCCAGGTCCCAGATGAACAGGCGGTTGGCCCGCGGAGCGGTCAGGGCGACCAGGCGCAGCTCACTGTGAATAGCCACGCTGGCGGTGTAGTTGGCCATCGACAGCAACTGCTGCTCCGGCACCGGGAAGGCTGCGAAGGGCTGGCCCGGCCGCTTGATGGCAATCAGCTCGGCGGTTTCATCGCCGTTGCCCATGAACTGCTGGCCGGCGACGATGGTGCCGTCGCTGGCAATCGCCAGGTGACGCACGCTGTTCATCTGCTGGGGCAGGGCTTCCTTGCTCAGCAGGGTGCCGTCGCGCTGCATCAGCACCAGGCTTGGCTGCATGGCGTCGAGGTTCATCTCCACCCGGCTTTCGGCCTCGGTGCGAATACCGCCATTGGCTACCACCAGGGTCTCGCCGTCGGGCATCCACGACACCTGGTGCGGGCCGATGCCGTGGGTGGAAATCTCGCCGCTGTGCGTCAGGCGCTCACAGTCGAAGCGGTACACACCGAGCACGCCACGACCGGGATCGGTAGTGTCGTTCTCGGTGGCGTACAGCCATTCGCCGCTCTTGTGGATCACCGCGTGGCCGTAGAAATGCCGGTTCGGCTGCGAGGCGATGGTCTGCAGCAGGCGGCCATCGCGCAGGTCGATCAGGTAGCTCTCGGTGCCCGGGCGACGGGCGACGAACAGGGCAATCGGCTGCTCGGGGTGATTGATGATGTCATGGCAACGCTGGGCCACCTGGGTGGCGAACACCTGGGTGCCGTCCAGGCGATAGCCGACCGCGTAGTGCTTGCCGTCGCCATCGTCACGGGCCGAGAGCAGCAGCGGGCTGCTGTCCTTGCCGCGAAACAGGGTCCAGCCGCCCAGGGTGAGGGCGCTGAGCAGGACGCTACCGAGTTTGAGAGCCTGGCGTCGCAACATGATCAGTCACCGTCGTTGGCGTTGAAGCCCAGCTGGATGCCCAATGCCTTGGCCAGATCGCCTTCATGCAGGCGGTGGACGGCGTTGAGGCTGTCGTAGATGGCGTTCAGTTGCTGGCGACCGGCTTCGTCGTCGAGCAGTTCGCCCAACGGCTTCTGGTTGGCGGACAGCAGCTTCAGGGCGTTGGCGTAGGCGGCATCGATCTTGTCGGCCAGGGCCTTCTGGTCCTTGCCCAGCAGGCCGCGCAGGCCCTGGTTGTCGACACCGACCCAGACGGTTTGCGCGGCAGTCAGGCTGGCTTCCAGGCTCTTGAGCGAGGATTGGCTACGCCAGGCTTCGGCCTGCAGCGGTTGCGGGATGCCCTTGCTCAGGCGGCCCATGGGCGCGCCGAGCTTTTTCTTCAGGGTGTCCAGGGCGGTGACCTGGGCACGCAGCAGGTCGGCGATGGCCTCGTGGGAATCGGCATAGCGCTGGTTGGGGAACTTGGTCAGTTGCGCCAGCATGCCGTCGGTGCTGTTCCAGCCTTTGAGGATGTCCTCGGCCAGGGCCTTCTGGTGTTCGCCGATGGCCACCAGCAGCGGGCAGTAGCGGGCTTTCTGTTCAGCATTGGCGGTGTCCGGCTTGCTGTCGAACAGGATGTACTCATAAGCGGACAGGCCGCGCACCACGACGCTGGACTTGGCCAGGCTTTCGGCATCGATCGGCTTGTCGCCACTGACCAGTTGCTCGACCTGGCGGCCGACCAGGTTCTTTTTGTCCGGCCAGAACTGTACCTGCCAGGCGCGGTTGCCTTCGGCCAGCGGGCCGATCAGCAGCGGCTGCAGTTCAGCCCAGGCCTTTTGCGCATGCAGGAAATCGGCACGGGCGGTGGCCAGGTCCGCCTTGCCTTCGCAGAAGGCCAGGGCACTGACGGCCAGCTGGCGGTCGGCTTCGACCCAGCGGCTGTAGGTCGGCAGGATCACTTGCTTGGCGATGGCGGCGGAAGTCACCGCCTGCGGGTCCTGCGGCGAGCAGGCGCCCAGGGCGAGGGCGGCGAGGCTGGTGAACAACAGTTTGGGACGGAACATGCCCGGCTCCTCTCTTAAAGTGAATTCAGGAACGCCAGCAACGCGGCGCGCTGCTCGGCATTGAAGGTCAAGACATGCTGCTTGGCCGCCTGCGCTTCGCCGCCATGCCAGAGCACGGCTTCGAGCAGGTTGCGGGCGCGGCCATCGTGAAGAAACTGGGTGTGGCCGCTGACCGTCTGGGTCAGGCCGATGCCCCACAGGGGTGGCGTGCGCCAGTCCTGGCCGCTGGCGGCGAATTCGGTGCGGTTGTCGGCCAGGCCCGGGCCCATGTCGTGCAACAACAGGTCGCTGTAGGGGCGGATCAGCTGGTTGGCCAGCTCCGGCTCGGCGGCATCGGCGGCGGTGGTGTAGCTTGGGGTATGGCAACTTTGGCAGCCCGCCTGGTGGAACAGGTTCTTGCCGGCCAGCACCTGGGGGGAGTCGACATCCGCGCGGATCGGCACCGCCAGGTTGCGGGTGTAGAACTGGATCAGGCGCAGGATGTTGTCGCTGACTTCCTGCTCGCCGTCGGCGCCGTTACCGTTGGGGGCGTTCAGGCAATCGACCTGCGCCGGGGTGCAGTCGTCCATGGGCCGCAGGCGGGTGGTCAGGCCCATGTCGCCGGAGAAGGCGTGTACGTTCTGCTGATTGAGGTTGGGTTGCCCGGCCTTCCAGCCGAAGCGGCCCATCACGGTCTTGCCCAGGGCATCGTCCCACACCTGGTTGGCGCGGCCGCGGATGCCATCGCCGTTGCGATCATCCGGGTCGGCATTGGCCAGCAGGGCGGCTTCGGGAATGGCTTCGAGCAGGCCCAGGCCGATCATCGGCGGCGCTACCCGGGCGGAGAAACGGGTGTCGGGGTGCATCGGGCCGTAGCCGAGCTGGCTGATCTTCAGGCTCGGCTGGCGCAGTTCGACCTGGGTGCCGTCCTTGAACGTCACCGCCAGCGGCGTGTACTCCACCCGGACCTTGCCCTCGGGGACGACGCCAGGCACCGCCATGTCCTGGAACTGACCGCCATAGACCGGCTCGGGAACCACGCCCAGTTGCTCGATGACCTTGGCGTAGTGGGGCTGGTCGGGAATCGACAGGCGCACCAGCATCGACACGGCGTTACTGGCACTGGGGCCGGGCGGATGGCCGCGACCGTCCTTGATGTGGCAGTTCTGGCAGGCGTTGCTGTTGAACAGCGGCCCCAGGCCATCGCGGGCGGTGGTGGTCGAAGGGGCGATCACCCAGGGATTGCGAAAGAAGCTGTTGCCGACGCTGAAGTCCAGGCGCCGACTGGGGGCAAGGTTCGCCGACGGCATGGAGAAGGCATTCTGGTCGCGCTTGTTCACTGTCGTCCTGCCACCGCCCAGCGCCTCTCCCGGTTCGGCCTGGGTGAAGCGGGGCGCATCGTCACAGGCGACCAGGGTCAAGGCCATGAGCAATGGGCTGAAACGGCGCAGCGACGAAAGCATCGAGGATCCTGAGCGAGAGCAAAAAATCGGCGTGCAAGCTTAGCAGGCTGAGGATCATTGAATAAGAGCAATTTGCGTTTGCTTGATGAAATCTCATGCCGCGCCGGGCCCTGAATGCACAACGCCCGGCACTGGGGCCGGGCGTTGTGTGACACGGTGTCGCGGATCAGAACTCGTGATCGGCGGTATCCGGGTTCAGGTTGGCGATACCCAGCTTGCCGGCAGCCTGCTCGATGGCACCGGTCTGCTTGACCAGGGCGGCGATGGCGTCGCGCACGATCTGGTTGCCGGCGGCGTTGTCGGCAGCGATCAGCTGGTCATAGTGCTCACCCTTGGCGGCGTGGTCGACCATGACCTGGATCTTCGCTTCGGTGGCTTCCAGGTCGGCCTTGAGGGTGGCGTCGGCGGCCGGATCGACCTTGGCCACCAGCGACGACAGGCTCGGACCGGTCAGCTTGCTGCCGTCGGCGCGGGTGTACTCGCCCAGGTAGACGTTGCGGATGCCCTTGGCGTCGTAGAAGTGCGAGAAGTGGGTGTTGTCGCTGAAGCAGTCCTGCTCGTCTTCAGGCGAGTTGGCTTCCAGGGAAACCTTCATGCGCTCGCCGGCCAGTTCGCCCAGCGACAGGCTGCCCATGCCGAACAGCATCTTGCGCAGGCCGTCGGTGACCGGCTCGGCTTCGAGGGTGGCGCGGTAGTTGGTGGCGACGTTCGGTGCCCAGTTGCCGACCATTTCTTCCAGGTCGTTGACCAGCAGTTGGGTCACGGCCTTGAGGTAGGCGCGGCGACGCTCGTTGTGGCCACCGGTGGCGCCTTTGCCTTCCAGGTAGTCGGAAGCAGGACGTGCGCCGGCGCCTGGGCCGGTACCGTTGAGGTCCTGGCCCCAGAGCAGGAATTCGATGGCGTGGTAGCCGGTGGCGACGTTGGCTTCGGAACCGCCCAGCTCATTGAGGCTGGCCAGTTTTTCCGGGGTGATGTCCTTGACGTCGACCTTGTCTTCGCCGACCTGGATCTGGGTGTTGGCGATGATGTTGGCAGCGGCGCCCGGGTTGCCCAGGGCATGTTCGTAGCTGGCGTCGACGTAGTCGATCAGGCCTTCGTCCAGCGGCCAGGCGTTCACCTGACCTTCCCAGTCGTCGATGATGGTGTTGCCGAAGCGGAACACTTCGCTCTGCAGGTAAGGCACGCGCGCGGCTACCCAGGCAGCCTTGGCGGCCTTGAGGGTTTCATCGTTGGGCTTGGCAAGGAAGGCGTCGATTGCGGTCTGCAGGGTCTTGGCGGTGCTCAGCGAGTCGCTGTACACGGCATGGACCATGTCGGCGTAGTGCTTGACCACGGCCTTGGCGGCGGCCTCGTCGACGGCGCCGGCGGCAGCCGGTGCTGCTGCGCTGGCAGCCGGAGCCTGGGCTTGCGGTGCGGCAGCCTTGTCCTTGTCGTCGCCGCACCCGGCGAGAGAGATGGCAATGGCCAACAGACTGGCGGTGGCCAGAGGCATACGAATCATGGCGAGTTCCTGCGTCGAGAGGTTGGACAGGCGTACCGGCGGTACGCAAAACTGCAACATAATGCGAAAGATTTGCATTTTGTGTAAAGGGGCGGCCACGTAAATATTCAAATGCGTGTTTTCGCCTTTCACTCAATGCCGACAGGGGTTACAGAATGGACACCTGGTTGCGTTGCGCCTGTTTGAGGAAGGCGGTCAGCTCCCGGGAGGGTAGCGGTTTGCTGTAGTGGTAGCCCTGACCTTCATGGCAGCCCTGGGCGATGATGTAGGCTTCCTGTTCTGCGGTTTCCACGCCTTCGGCGATCACCTGCATGCCCAGGCTCTTGCCCAGCTGGATGATGGCGCGAACGATGGTGGCATCGTCGTCGTCATCGAGCAGGTCCTGGACGAAGCTCTTGTCGATCTTGATCTTGTCCAGCGGCAGCGACTTCAGGTAACTGAGCGAGGAATAGCCGGTGCCGAAGTCGTCGATGGCGATCAGCGCGCCGGAGCGGCGCAGGCTCAGCAGGTGCTGGGCGGCGGTGCTGATGTCTTCCATCAGGCCGGTCTCGGTGACTTCCAGCTCCAGGCTGCGCGGCGGCAGGCGGTAGATCTGCAGCAGGTTGTTGACCACCCGCGGCAGTTCGTTGTGGTGCAGTTGCACCGTCGACAGGTTGACTGCCATGCGCAGCTCGCTGAAGCCCTGGTCGTGCCATTCGCGCAGTTGCCGGCAGGCCTGGTCGAGCACCCATTCGCCGATGGCGATGATGTTGCCGTTCTGCTCGGCCAGGGGAATGAACTGGTCGGGTGGCACCATGCCCAGTTCCGGATGCTGCCAGCGCAGCAGCGCCTCGACACCGACCACGCGATGGTCGCGGTAGCTGATTTGCGGCTGGTAGACCAGGTACAACTGGTTGCGCGGCAGGGCTTCGCGCAAGTCCTTTTCCAGCTCGCGGCGCCGGCGCATTTCACTGTCGACGCTGGCGATGTAGAACTGGTAGCGGTTGCGCGAGCGGGTCTTGGCCAGGGTCATGGTCTGCTCGGCCTTCTGCAACAGCTTCTCGGTGCTGTCGCCGTCTTCCGGGAACAGGGTGATGCCGATGGTCGCGCGCAGGCGGATTTCCTGGTCGCCCAGGGCGAACGGCGCCTCCAGGTCATCGAGAATGCTCTGGGCCAGTTCGGCCGCTTCGTAGGGCTGCTCGATATCGGCCTGGACCAGGGCGAACTGGTCGCCGCCGAGGCGCGCCAGGGCGCCCAGGCGGCCGCTGTGGGCGCGCAGGCGGTCGGCCAGGGCCAACAGCAACTGGTCGCCGGCCTGGTAGCTGAACTGTTCGTTGATGCCTTTGAAGTCGTCCAGGCCCACGCACAGCACCGCGACCCGGCGTTGCAGGCGGCCGGCGTCGACCAGGATCTTGTCCAGTTGCTGCTGCAATTGCTGGCGATTGGGCAAGCCGGTGAGGAAGTCATACTGGGCCATGCGCAGCAGGCTGTTCTCGGCCTCGTGGCGCAGGTGGGTGTTGCGTTCGATGGAGGCCAGCAGCTGGTTGGCGGTATTGACCCACACCCCCAGCTCATTGCGCTCGTGGCCCTTGATCAGCGGCAGCTGGTGCTGGCTGGGGCGGTCGGGGTTGATCTGGGTGAGGTGCTCGATGATCTTCGACAGCGGCTTGGTCAGCATCCAGTGATAGACCAGGTACAGCACCAGGCCCATGGCCAAGGCACGCAGCACGCCGGAAATGAAGATGATCACCGAACTGACCAGAAAGCCCTGGCCGTAGCTGGCGGTGTCGAGGGTGATGCTCAGGTCGCCGTAGTATTCGCTGTAGGGGCCGCGACCGACCAGTGACGTGGTGAAGGTGCGCTCCTGGCCGAGAATCAGGTCGGTCAGCCAGCGTGTCGGTGATTCCTGCAACGGGCGGTTTTTTTCCGCCAGCATGGTTTCGTTGGGATGGCCGATGGAAGCCAGGCGCACCGACTCGTCCTGGAACAGCCCCTCCATGACCTGCATGCCCATTTCTTTGTCCAGGCTGTACACCGCCTGGGTCGAAGGATCGCGGAACATGTCGAGGATTCGCTGGGCGTCGCTGGCCACTGCCTGACGTGTCTTGTAGGCATCGAAGACAATCTGCGCACAACTGAGAACGACACCGACCACCAGTGCCGAGAGCAATACAACCCTCAGCAACTTGACCGATAAGCTGTTCTTGAGTTCCAGCTTCAATGGGGTTTCCTTAATCCATGCGCATGGCATCATTTTGCCATCAAACTCGGCAATCCACTATCGGCCATTGGCAGATCCCGCCCCCTGGAAAGGGTTGGCGAGCCTGCTACCACTGTATCGGTCGGCCGGCCTTGCGACTTTAATCCCGGGAATGCGTTTCCCAAGGTTTGATGTTAGCGCGGTATCAGTTTGGAGCAAGAGCCTCGGGTCGTGCCGCAGGCGAAAAAAAACCCGGCCAGGCCGGGTTTTTTTCGTCACTGTGTTCGCTTAGGCGGTGAAGGTCTTGCCTTCGAACTGCTCGGCGACGAACTTCCAGTTGACCAGGTTCCAGAACGCCTCGACGTATTTTGGACGCAGGTTGCGGTAGTCGATGTAGTAGGCGTGTTCCCAGACGTCGCAGGTCAGCAGCGGGGTGTCGCCGCTGGTCAGCGGGCAGCCGGCGCCGATGGTGCTGGCCAGGGCCAGGGAGCCGTCAGCCTTTTTCACCAGCCAGCCCCAGCCGGAGCCGAAGGTGCCGATGGAGGTCTTGGAGAACTCTTCCTTGAACTTGTCGAAGGAACCGAACGCAGCGTTGATGGCATCAGCCAGGGCGCCGGTTGGCTGGCCGCCGCCGTTTGGCGACATGCAGTTCCAGTAGAACGAGTGGTTCCAGACTTGAGCGGCGTTGTTGAAGATGCCGCCCGAGGAGGTCTTGACGATCTCTTCCAGGGTCTTGCCTTCGAACTCGGTGCCTGGCACCAGGTTGTTCAGGTTCACGACATAGGTGTTGTGGTGCTTGTCGTGGTGGTATTCCAGGGTTTCCTTGGAAATGTGCGGCTGCAGGGCGTCGTGTGCATAAGGCAGCGGCGGCAGTTCAAAAGCCATGGTGATTCTCCTAATCAGGTCTGATGCGGTGAGCGCAAGGCCGATCACGGGCGGCCGGTGTGCGTCGGGGGGAGTTTGTACTCTTTGCGACGCAAGGGCTGGATCATAGCACCGGGCCCTGTGCTTAACCACGCAACAAGTGTACGGGAAAGAGGTTCCAGAGCCTTCGCCGCCAGGGGACGGGTGGCTCAGCTGAAGATCAGCTGGGCCGCCACGGCGAACATCATCACCGCCACCATCAGGTCGAGCAGACGCCAGGTACCCGGGCGTGCCAGCCAGGGGGCTAGCCATGCCGCGCCCAGGGCCAGGGTGAAGAACCACATCAGCGAAGCGCTGGCCGCGCCGGCCACATAGGCGCCGGGCACGGTCTGCTGGGCGCCCAGCGAGCCGATCAGCAGCACGGTGTCCAGGTACACATGGGGGTTGAGCAGGGTCACCGCCAGGGCGCTGAGCAGTACCGCCCGGCGCGAACGCAGGCCCTGGCCTTCGCCCTGTTGCAGGCTTTGTTGCGAACAGGCGCGTAGCAGCGCCTTGGAGCCGTACCAGATCAGGAACACCGCGCCACCCCAGCGCGCCACAGCCAACAGGGTCGGATTCTGCGCCAGTACCGAGGCCAGGCCGAACACACCGGCCGCGACCAGGATCGCATCACACAGCACGCAGAGGGCTGCCACCGGCAGGTGGTGTTCGCGGCGCAGACTCTGGGCCAGGACGAAGGCGTTCTGGGTGCCGATCGCCATGATCAGGCCGAAAGCGACCAACAGGCCGTTCAGGTAACTTTGCCACATAGGGGATACTCCACAGACGCCAGGGTGTGGCGGATAGAACCTAGAAGATGCTGGCTATTCTGCGGTTCGCACCTGTATAAGAAAAACAAATAAAGCTGATCTGGCATTAGGAAAAATAATGTTCGATTACAAACTGCTGTCCGCCCTTGCCGCCGTCATCGAGCAGGCCGGATTCGAACGTGCCGCCCAGGTGCTGGGGCTGTCGCAGTCGGCGATCTCCCAGCGCATCAAGCTGCTGGAGGCGCGGGTCGGGCAACCGGTGCTGGTGCGGGCGAACCCACCCAGCCCGACGGATGTCGGCCGCCGTCTGCTCAACCATGTGCAGCAGGTGCGCCTGCTGGAACGTGACCTGCAGAGCCAGGTGCCGGCGCTGGACGAAGAGGGCGTGCCCGAACGCCTGCGCATCGCCCTCAATGCCGACAGCCTGGCCACCTGGTGGGCGGCGGCGGTGGGGGAGTTCTGCGCCGGACAGCAGGTATTGCTGGATCTGGTGGTGGAAGACCAGGAGGTGGGGCTCAAACGCATGCGTGCCGGTGAAGTGGCGGCCTGCCTGTGTGGCAGTGAGCGTCCAGTGGCCGGCGCGCGCAGCCTGCCACTGGGTGCCATGCGTTACCGTGCCCTGGCCAGCCCGGCATTCATGGCCCGTTACTTCCCGTCCGGTTTCGATGCCACGCGCCTGCCGCGTACACCGGCGCTGGTGTTCGGCCCCGATGACTTCCTGCAACATCGTTACCTGGCCTCCCTGGGTATCCAGGATGGTTTCCTGCATCACTTGTGTCCTTCTTCCGAAGGCTTTTTGCGCATGACCGAAGCGGGGCTGGGCTGGGGGCTGGTGCCGGAGCTGCAGGTGCGTGAACAACTGGCCAGCGGGCGTCTGGTCGAAATTTCCGTGGATAAACCCATCGACGTGCCGTTGTACTGGCATCATTGGCGTAACGGCGGGCAATTGCTCGCACAGTTGACCGAACATTTGCGCCACACGGCCCGGCACTGGCTGGTGCCCTTGTAGGCGCGGATGGCGTCAGCAGCATCTGAATATTGGTAAGGCGGAGTGGTACATGCGAATTCTGGTCACCGGCGCTAGCGGCTTCATCGGCGGGCGCTTTGCGCGCTTTGCCCTGGAGCAAGGCCTTGATGTCCGGGTCAACGGCCGGCGTGCCGAAGGTGTCGAGCATCTGGTGCGGCGCGGGGCGCAGTTCATCCCCGGCGACCTGGGCGATGCGGAACTGGCCCGGCGCCTGTGCCAGGGCGTCGATGCCGTGGTGCACTGTGCCGGGGCGGTGGGCAACTGGGGGCGTTACCAGGATTTCTACCAGGGCAACGTGGTGGTTACCGAAAACGTGGTCGAGGCGTGCCTCAAGGAGCACGTGCGGCGCCTGGTGCACCTGTCGTCGCCGTCGATCTACTTCAATGGCCGTTCGCAACGGGACATCCACGAAGAGCAGGTACCACGCCGCTTTCATGACCATTACGGCGCCACCAAGCACCTGGCCGAGCAGAAGGTCTTCGGCGCCCAGGAGTTCGGCCTCGAAGTGCTGACCCTGCGCCCCCGCTTCGTCACGGGCGCGGGTGACGTGAGCATTTTCCCGCGCTTGATGCAGATGCAGCGCAAGCGCCGCCTGGCGATTATCGGCAACGGCCTGAACAAGGTCGATTTCACCAGCGTGCAGAACCTCAACGAAGCCCTGCTCAGCGCCTTGTTCGCCGATGAGCAGGCTCTGGGCCAGGCCTACAACATCAGCAATGGCCATCCATTGCCATTGTGGGACGTGGTCAACTATGTGATGCGCCAGATGCAACTGCCACAGGTCACTCGCTATCGCTCCTACGGCCTGGCCTACAGCCTGGCGGCGCTCAACGAAGGGGCCTGCCTGCTCTGGCCTGGCCGTCCGCAGCCGACCTTGTCGCGCCTTGGCATGCAGGTCATGAGCAAGGATTTCACCCTGGACATCAGCCGTGCCCGGCATTTATTGAACTACCGGCCGACGGTCAGCCTGTGGACGGCGCTGGACGAGTTCTGCGCCTGGTGGAAGGCGCAAGACCCGCGTTCGTGAACCCAAGGGCGGGATTGCGGTCGATCAGAGCGCCGCACAAGCGGTTTATACTAGTGACCATTTGCCATTAATGCGGTTGAAAGCCCCCATGCGCAACGATGCCCAAGACGATTTCGACAATGTGCCGACCCTGCGTGCCAATACGCGGGATGACGATAACTTTGAACCCTTGCCGGGCCGTGGAGGCATTGCCGCCACCGACCGTCGCAAAGCGCCGCGGGCGGCCAGCACCGGGCCGTTGTGGGCGCTGCTGGGGGCGTCCTTCGTGGCCCTGGCCGGGCTTGGCTGGTGGAGCTTCCAGCAGGTCTCGTTGATGGAGCAGCAACTGGTGGCGACCCAGGAAAGCTTTGCGCGCATCAGCGAAGAGGCGGCCGGGCGCCTGCAGGTCATCAGCGGCAAGGTCGATGCCAGCGAATCGAGCGCCAGCACCGGCAGCGAAGCCTTGAAGCTGCAGATCAAGCAGTTGCAGGCCAATCTCGCCGAGCAGGGCAAGCAACAGCAGGGCGTCGCCGGGCAGGCGGGCGATCTGGGCAAGCGCCTGGAGCAGGTGTTGGCTCAGGCCAGTGAGCAGCAGGCGGCCAGTGCCAGGCTGCAGGGCGAGTTGCAGGCCCAGTTGAAGGCAGTGAATGCCGAGCTGGCCGAGTTGAAAGCCGCCCAGGTCGACGGAGGCAAGCTGGGCAGCCAGATCAACAGCCTGAGTGCCGATGTCGCCGCCTTGAAGAAGCAGGGCAACCCCAGTGCTGCCATCGAGCGCCTGGAGCAGGACCTGATCGTGCTCAAGAGCGAGCAGGAGAATCGCCCGGCAACGCCGGCGGCGTCGGGTGCCTCGGTGGCCGAGTTCGATGCCTTTCGCGCTCAGATGACCCGCAACATCAACACCCTGCAAAGCCAGGTGCAGAACCTGCAACGGCAGATCAACGCCCGTCCTTGAGGGGAGGTGGGAGCGGGCTTGCCCCGCGATGCGGTGGTGCGATCAATCGCGGGGCAAGCCCGCTCCCACGTGCAGTCGTCTTTACATCCGTGGGTAGTCGATATAACCGACCGGGCCCTTGGCATAGAAGGTCTCGGGATGCGCTTCGTTCAACGGCGCATCCGCCGCCAGGCGCGCCGGCAGGTCCGGGTTGGCGATGAACGGAATACCGAACGCCACTGCATCGGCCCGGCCGCTGGCCAGTGAGGCATTGGCGCTGGCCTTGGTGAAACGCTCGTTGACGATGTACGGGCCACCGAAGGCTTCCTTGATCAACGGGCCGATGCTGTCGTCGGCTTCCTTCTCCCGCGAGCAGATGAAGGCAATGCCGCGCTTGCCCAGCTCGCGGGCAACGTAGGTGAAGGTTTCGGCGCGGTTGGCATCGCCCATGTCATGGGCGTCGGCGCGCGGCGCCAGGTGCACGCCCACGCGTTGTGCACCCCATACCTCGATCACCGCATCGGTCACTTCCAACAGCAGGCGCGCACGGTTTTCCAGCGATCCGCCGTACTGGTCGTTGCGCTGGTTGGTGCTGCTCTGCAGGAACTGGTCGAGCAGGTAGCCGTTGGCCGCATGCACTTCCACGCCGTCGAAACCGGCGGCCTTGGCGTTCTCGGCACCGGTGCGGTAGGCCTCGACGATGTCGGCGATTTCCGCTGTTTCAAGGGCCCGCGGGGTCGGGTAGTCGGCCAGTGGGCGTACCAGGCTGACATGGCCTTTGGGCTGGATGGCGCTCGGCGCTACCGGGGCTTCGCCGTTGAGGTAGGTCGGGTGGGAGATGCGCCCGACATGCCACAGCTGCAAGAAAATCCGTCCGCCGGCGCCGTGGACGGCCTTGGTGACGTTGGTCCAGCCACGTACCTGGTCGTTGGACCAGATGCCTGGGGTGTCGGGGTAACCGACGCCCATCGGGGTTACCGAGGTGGCTTCGCTGAGGATCAGCCCGGCACTGGCACGTTGCACGTAGTACTCGGCCATCAGCGCATTGGGCACCCGGCCTTCGTCGGCGCGGCAGCGGGTGAGCGGGGCCATGATGATGCGGTTCGGCAACTGCAGGTCGCCGAGGGTGATCGGATCGAAAATAGTCGTCATAGGTACCTCGAGGCTTCAGTGAGTTGCAGGGGCCAGCTCCGGCTTGTTGCCGGCCTGGCTGAATGTAATCAGGGTGACGATCAGGGCCAGCACGGCCAGGGCGGCGGCGGCCAGTGGCACACGGGTCAGGCCCAGGCCCTGGGCGATGACCGTGCCGCCGACCCAGGCGCCCAGGGCGTTGCCCAGGTTGAAGGCACCGATGTTCAGGGTCGACACCAGGTTCGGTGCCGCCTTGCCGAAGGTCACCACGTTGACCTGCAGGGCCGGCACGGCGGCGAAGGCGGCGGTGGCCCAGAGGAACAGGGTGATCTCGGCGGGAATCAGGGCGACGCTGGTCCAGCTCAGGGCGGTGGAGACCACCGCCATGCTGATGAACACACCGATCAGGGTGGCGCTCAGGCGCCGGTCGGCGAGCTTGCCACCTACGATATTGCCCAGGGTCAGGCCCAGGCCGATCAGCAGCAGGGTCCAGGTCACGCCCTGGGGCGAGACGCCGGTGACATCGCCCAGCAGCGGCGCGACATAGGTGAACAGGGCAAACATCGAGGCCGAGAACAGCACGGTCATCGACAGCGACAGCCAGATCCCCGCGCCCTTGAGGGCGGCGAGTTCGGCACGCATGTCGAGTTTTTCCTCATCATGGCGAAACGGCAGGAAGCGGATCAGGCCGATCAGGGCGATCACGCCGATCACGGTCACTGCCCAGAAGGTCGAGCGCCAGCCGTAGACCTGACCCAGCGCGGTGCCCAGCGGTACGCCCAGCACGTTGGCCAGGGTCAGGCCGGTGAACATCAGGGCCACCGCCGAGGCGCGGCGATTGGCCGGCACCAGGCTGGCGGCGACCACCGAGCCGATGCCGAAGAAGGCACCGTGGCACAGGGCGGTGACCACCCGGGCGAACATCAGCAGGTTGTAGTCACTGGCCACCGCGCACAGCAGGTTGCCGACGATGAACACGCCCATCAGTGCGATCAAGGCTGCCTTGCGTGGCAGGCGCGCGGTGGCCAGGGCCATGAACGGCGCACCGATGGCCACGCCCAGGGCATAGCCGGTGACCAGCCAGCCGGCGCCGGGAATCGACACACCCAGGTCCGTCGCCACATCGGGCAGCAGGCCCATGATGACGAACTCGGTGGTGCCGATGGCGAAGGCGCTGAGCGCCAGGATCAATAGCGAGAGGGGCATTGCAAAGTCCTTGTCAGAGCTCTTGGCTCATTTGCTTGAGGAAGGCCTGGATGGTTTCCTCGTTGCGCTTGAAAAAATGCCACTGGCCGATCTTCTGGCTGCTGATCAGCCCCGCCCGTTGCAAGGTCGCCAGGTGGGCCGAGACCGTCGACTGCGACAGGCCGCAGCGTTGGTCGATCTGCCCGGCGCAGACACCGTGTTCGGTGCTGTGATGCTGGTCGGGGAACTGCACGTCCGGGTCTTTCAGCCAGTTGAGGATTTCTCGCCGTACTGGGTGGGCCAGGGCTTTTATTATTTCGTCGAGATCGAGAGGCATGGTTGGGCTCATGAGTGATGTAACGGTATATCGCGATGTGGCGAAATATAAATCGGTATTTCGCGATATACAAATATGAAGATGGACTGAGCTCAGCGTAAATCGCTATATCGGGTTATAACGATATTGGCAAGGCAGGTGCTAGACTGCGTCCATGAACTACCTCGCACACCTTCACCTGGGCGGCCAGCAACCCGAGCAACTGCTGGGCAGCCTGTACGGTGATTTCGTCAAAGGGCCGCTGGCCGGCCGCTTCCCCTTGCCGCTGGAGGCAGCGATCCGCCTGCACCGGCAGATCGACGTCTTCACCGACAGCCACCCGTTGGTGCTCGCCTCGCTGGCGCGCTTTCCCCGCGAGCGGCGGCGCTATGCCGGGATCATCCTCGATGTGTTTTTCGATCACTGCCTGGCGCTGCACTGGCAGGATTACGCCGACCAGCCCCTGGCGCAGTTCACCGGGCGGGTCTACCAGGTGCTTGGTGCCCAGACTGACCTGCCCGGGCGGCTGGCGCAGATCGCGCCTTACATGGCGGCGGATGACTGGCTGGGGTCGTACCGCGAGTTCGCGGTGCTGGAGCAGGTGTTTCGCGGCATCGCCCGGCGCCTGTCACGACCTGAAGGCATGGACGGCGCGCTGGAGGTGGTGGACGCCTTGTACCAGCCCTTGATGGATGACTTTCGCGCCTTCTACCCGCAGTTGCAGGCCTTCGCCGGCAAGTCCCTGGGCCAGGCCTGAGTCAGGCAGCCTTGGCCCGGCGCAGCGCTTGGGTTGCGGTTTCGTCAGCGCCGAACAGCGCCAACTGGATGACCTGCCGCGCCTTGAAGGCCAGGGCGGCGCGCTCTTCGCCCGCACTCGGGATCGGCGCCAGCAGCTGGATCTCCACTTCGGCACAATCGTGGGCAAACAGGCGCATCAGGTGCGAGAGCAGGTCGTCGTCGCCGATGAACGGGGCCACCGGATCGGCCTGGCCATTGCGCAGGTAACGCAGGGCTACCGGTTGCAACGGCACTTCGGTGTCGATGGCGCTGGCCAGCAGGCGGCCATGGAAGGTGCGCAGGCTGCGGCCATCGGTAGTGGTGCCTTCAGGGAAGATCAACAGGGCGCAGGCCTGTTGCAGGTGCTGGCTGATCTGCGTGCGCAGCAACTGGCTGTCGTTGCCACCGCGGCGAATGAACAGGGTGCCGGCCTTGAGCGCCAGCCAGCCGGCCACCGGCCAGTGGCGCACTTCGGCCTTGGACAGGAACGACAGCGGGGCGAGCATGCCCAGCAGGGGGATATCGGTCCAGGACACGTGGTTGCTGACCCACAGCATGGGCCGCTCGGGCAGTGTGCCAAGCACCCGGACCTTGAAGGGCAGGGCATTGCTCAGCTTGACCATGAACAGTTGCGACCAGCGCTGACGGCGTTCGGTCGAGGCGGGAATGCGCAGGCGCTCGTAGAGGCTGAACAGCGCGGCCATGCCCAGGCCGAACAGCACCACCAGCAATACCCGCAGGATGCGCGCGAACACGCGCAGGCGCCCCATCACACGGCCGCCTTGAAGTGGCGGGCGTAGCGCGGGCAGAGCTCGTCGCGCTTGAGCAGGATGAACACATCGGCGACCTGGAAGTCTTCATCCCAGCAGGGCTCGCCGCAGATCTTCGCGCCCAGGCGCATGTAGGCCTTGAGCAGCGGTGGCATCTCGGCGATGACATTGCCGGGCAGGGCCAGGCTGGGCAGCGGCTTCTTCGGTTCGGCGCGCAGGTGTTCGGTGCACAGGTAGCGCTCGCGCAGGCGCTGCATGATCGCATGGGCCTGCACGCCGCCGTCCTGCATGGGGATGCTGGCGCAGCCCATCAGGTAGCTGTAGCGGCCTTCGTTGAGCACTTCGGCCAGTTCCGCCCAGAGCACGGCGATGGTGCCGCCGTTGCGGTAGGCCGGGTCGACGCAGGTGCGGCCCAGCTCCAGGATCGGGCCTTGCAGATGGCCCAGGCCATGCAGGCTGAATTCCTCTTCACTGTAGAAACGTCCCAGGCTGCTGGCGGCCTGATGGTCGAGCAGCCGGGTGGTGGCGACCAGGCGTCCATTATTGAGATCGCGCACACCGATATGACGGCAATGGATGTCGTAGTCATCCATGTCCAGGCCCTGTTCGGCACCCTTGAGCTTGGCCTTGAATTCACCGCTGAATACGTTGAAACGCAGGGCCTGCGCCTCCTGCAGGGCGGCGGGCCCGACCAGGCGTTCGGCTTGCAGACGGCGTTCAGTGCTGTTGTCGCCAGAGCGAGCGATCTGAGTCATTGCGAGTCTCCATAAGCCAGCCATGGGGTTGCGGCCGGTCGACTTTGTTGTGCAAGCTCAGCCTAGGAAGGTGCGGTGTCACCCCCATGAACCTTTGGTGATGCTTGTATGACAGCCCCCGAGGAGTGCTGAAATGGCCTGGCTGCAACGACTCAACGATCCCCAGCGACACCCCTTGGCCGAGACCCTGGCCGACACCTATGCAGGCCTGCTGGAGCGCCTGGGCACGGTCAGCCCGTTCGAGCTGGCGGTGCTCGGCGCACGGGCCATGCCGACCCCGGGGCTGGCCTTTCTGGTCGGCTACCAGGCGGCGCTGCGCATGCTCTGGCCCAGTGCCCCGGCCAGCCTCGGCGCCCTGTGCGCCAGTGAACGGCGCAGCGTGCGTCCGGCCGATATGCAGGTGCGCCTGGATGACCTGCGCCTGACCGGCAACAAGGATTTCGTCACTGCCGGGCTCGATGCCGACTGGCTGCTGGTGGCCGCCCGCAGCGAGGCTGCCGGGGCGTCGCCGCAGCTGAGCCTGGCAGTGGTCTACCCCGGTGAGCCCGGGGTACGCCTGGAGGCGTTGCCGGCCTTGCCGCTGATGCCGGAAGTCGGCCATGCCCGCCTGCACCTGGACCAGGCCTTGTGCGAGCGCCTGGCGGGCGACGGTTGGGATGCCTACGTCAAACCCTTCCGCTCGCTGGAAGACCTTTATGTACTCAGTGCCTTGACCGCCTGGCTGTATGGCGTCGGCCAGGACAACGGCTGGCCGCAGACCCTGCAATTGCGCCTGCTCGGCCTGCTCGGCGGTTGTGCCGAGGGCAGCCGGCAGTGTGCCGACAGCACCGACTGCCATCTGCTGCTTGGCGGGTTGTTCGCCCAGTTCGCCGCGCTCAAGGAGGAGGTCAACCAGGCACTGTGCAACAGCCCCGGCGAGTGGGCCGCGCTCTGGCAGCGCGACCAGGGCTTGCTGGAGATCGCCAGTGCGGCGCGGGCCAAGCGCCTGGCCAAGGCCTGGGCCCACGCCGGATTGTCATGAAGCACCGCTAGGCTGGGACGCTCTTCGTCCTGAGTCTTGCCCCCATGAGCAACCTGCTGTCGACCCTGTTGCTTGGCTTGGCGTGCTTCAGTGCCGGTGCCCTGGGCCAGGAACACTGGCCGGTTCCGGACTGGCAGCCGGCGCCAGGCAGCAACAACGAAGCCTGGCGGGAGGTGCAGGCATACGCCTTCGCCCCGCGCGACGAGCAGTTTCGTAAAGGCGTGCGCACTGATGCGCTGCTGGTGATCAAGGACGGGCGCATTGTCTATGAACACTACGCCGCACCCACCACGGCGCTGACCCCGCACCTGACCTGGTCGGTCAGCAAGAGCGTACTGGCCACGCTGCTGGGCGTGGCCCGGGGCGAGGGCCGCTTCGTGGTGGGTGATCCGGTGGCGCGCTTCTATCCCGGGATGCACCAGCATCCGCAGGTCCGCATCGAGGACCTGCTGCACTGGGCCAGTGGCCTGGACTGGCAGGAAGACTACGAATACGCACCGCTCAACTCCTCGGTGGTGGCCATGCTCTACACCCGTGGGCGTGGCGACATGGCCGCGTATACCGCCGCCCGGGCTGCTGCAGCGGCGCCCGGTGAGCGCTTTCTCTACTCCAGCGGCGACAGCAACCTGCTGGCGGCGGCCTTGCGCGGCATGGTCGGCGCAGGCTATGCGGATTATCCCTGGCAGGCGCTGTTCACGCCGCTGGGCATCGAGTCGGCCGTCTGGGAGCGCGATGTGAGTGGCACCCTGGTCGGCTCTTCCTATCTGTATATGAGCGCCCGCGACCTGGCGCGTATCGGCCTGCTGATGCTGCGTGACGGGCGCTGGCAAAAACGGCAGGTGCTACCCCGGGATTGGGTGGTGTTCAACCGCACGCTGTTTACCCAGGCCGAATCCCTGCCCGGCGAACCCAACCCCGGCGGGCACTGGTGGCTCAATCAGCCGTTGCCCGGGCAGGGGCGACCCTGGCCGGATGTCCCGGTCGATACCTTCGCCGCGCTTGGGCATTGGGGCCAGGCCCTGTATGTAGTGCCCGATCTGCAACTGGTGATCGTGCGCTATGCCGATGACCGCGACGGGCGGTTCCAGCACAACGAGCTGCTCAAGCGGGTGCTGCTGGCCCAGGCCGGGGGGCAGCGATGAAGCGGGTGCTCGTGGTGCTGGTGCTGTTGGGTGGGAGCTGGGGCTGGTATGAGCGCCAGGCCCTGGCGGATTTTCCCGGCATCCTCAGTGCCTACTCGGCCAAGGAATATTGTTCCTGCCGGTTTGTCATGGGTTTTGACAGGCCCTATTGCCAGGGCTACGTGCGCCAGTACCTGCCCCTGAGCCGCCTGGAGGAGGACACGGCGGCCCGCCAGGTCAGCGCCGTTGGCCTCGGGGTGGAGCGTCGTGCCGCCTGGCGCGGCGTGCGCGAGGGCTGCGGCTTGCTGCCGTGAGGGCAGCCGGGTAAGGTTGTGGGCTTCTGTGTTTCAGGATTTGACATGTTTTCCTTGCCCCGATTGCTACTCGCCGTGCTCGCCTTCGTGAGCCTCTCCGCCCAGGCCAACTGGCATCTGGATGGCGAATCGTCGCGCCTGTCCTTCATTTCCAGCAAAAATGGCGACACCGCCGAAGTTCATCGTTTCCTGGTGCTGCATGGCAAGGTCGATCGCAAGGGCGCGGCCGAACTGCAGATCGAGATGGACTCCAACAGCAGCGGCGTGCCGCTGCGTGATGAACGCATGCGCAAGGAGCTGTTCGAGTTTGCCAAATTCCCGGAAGCCAAGGTCAACGCCCTGATTGACCTGCGGCCGATCAACGACCTGGCCAACGGTGCCCAGGTGGAGTTGCGCCTGCCGCTGACGGTCACCCTGCATGGCAAGGAGCACAACTATGACGCCCTGTTGCTGGCGACCCGCCTGGATGAACGGCGCTTCCAGGTGGTGACCCTGGAACCGCTGGTACTGCGCGCCGAACACTTCGACCTGGTGCCGGGCTTGTCCACCTTGCGCAAGATGGCCGGGCTCAAATCCATCAGCCCTGCGGTGCCGGTGAGTGCGGTGCTGATCTTCACGGCGCGTTGACATGGCCGGACCGGTTTTCCCCTGGCGTGATGGCAACCGGTTCGAATTATTGATCGACGGCCCCGAGTTTTTCCCGCGCATGCTCACCGCCATCGTGCGGGCCGAGCAGCAAGTCGACCTTGAGTTGTACCTGGTGGAGGCGGGGGCCTGCGCCGAGGCCCTGGTCCAGGCCCTGGTCCAGGCGGCCGGGCGTGGTGTGCAGGTGCGCTGCCTGTTCGATGACTATGGCGCGCTGGCCTTTACCCTGAGCCTGCGCCAACGCCTGACCGCCGCCGGCGTCGAACTGCGTTGGTATAACCGTCTGCGCTGGCGCCGGGGTTTTCGCAACCTGTACCGCGACCACCGCAAGTTGTTGCTGGTCGACCAGTCCTGGGCGGTGGTCGGTGGCACCGGGGTCACCGATCAGTTCTGGGAACCGGACAAGGACGTCAGTGAGTGGCACGAGGTGATGGTGCAGATGCAGGGGCCACTGGTGGCCGACTGGCAGATGCTGTTCGATCGCCAGTGGCGGGCCAACCTGCGCCGTACCGCCTGGCGCCCGCCCACGCACTTCGGCTTACCGCGCTTGCCCCATGTGCCGGACAGCGGCCAGGGCATGGGCCGGGTTGCCTATGCCGACGCCCGCCAGCATCGGGATATCCTGCAATCGCTGGTGCGGGCGATGAACAGCGGCCAGCGCCGGATCTGGCTGGCGACGCCGTATTTCCTGCCGACCTGGAAGGTCCGCCGCGCCCTGCGCCGGGCTGCCCACCACGGTATCGATGTGCGCCTGTTGTTGACCGGGCCGCGTACCGACCATCCTTCCGTGCGTTACGCCGGCCATCGTTATTACCCGCGGCTGTTGCGTGCCGGGGTGAAGATCTACGAGTACCAGCCGTGCTTCCTGCACCTGAAAATGGTGCTGGTCGATGACTGGGTGAGCATCGGCTCGTGCAACTTCGACCACTGGAACCTGCGTTTCAACCTCGAAGCCAACCTTGAGGCGCTGGACCCACCGCTCACCGCTGCCGTGGCGGCCAGTTTCGAGCGCGATTTCGCCCAGAGCCTGAGCATCGATCTTGAGCGTTGGCATGCCCGGCCGTTGTGGAAGCGGGTGCAACAGCGCTTGTGGGGCTGGCTGGACCGCCTGGTGGTCAACCTGATCGATCGCCGCGACTGAAGTTGCCGGGCTGCCTGTGGGAGCGGGCTATTGTGTCCTGTGTCTTTCCATACACCTGAAGGAGTTGAGGGCATGGCTGCGAAGAAAATTCTGATGCTGGTGGGCGACTACGTTGAAGACTACGAAGTGATGGTGCCGTTCCAGGCCTTGCAGATGGTCGGGCACACCGTGCATGCGGTGTGTCCGGGCAAGCGCGCGGGGCAGACGGTGCGCACGGCGATCCACGATTTCGAAGGCGACCAGACCTACAGTGAAAAACCCGGGCACAACTTCGCCTTGAACTTCGACTTCGACCAGGTCAAGGCCGAAGGCTACGACGCGTTACTGATCCCCGGTGGACGGGCACCGGAGTATTTGCGCCTGAACGAGCAGGTGCTGGCATTGGTGAAGGCGATCGACAAGGCGGGCAAGCCCATTGCAGCGGTGTGCCACGGCGCCCAGTTGCTGGCGGCGGCCGGTGTGTTGGAGGGGCGTGAGTGCAGTGCCTATCCGGCCTGTGCACCGGAAGTACGGCTGGCCGGCGGGCAGTTTGTCGAGATTGGCGTCGATCAGGCGCATGTGCAGGGCAATCTGGTGACGGCACCGGCCTGGCCGGCACATCCGAAGTGGCTGGCGGGTTTCCTGCAGTTGTTGGGGACCCGTATCACCTTGTGATCGACGGTGGGGTTAATCGCGGGGCAAGCCCGCTCCTACGGAATCTGTAGGAGCGGGCTTGCCCCGCGAAGAGGCCCATACAGGCAATAAAAAAGCGGCAGGGGAATGACCCCCTGCCGCTTTTTCAGATCAGCAAACCCTTGGGGCTTACTTCACTTCCACCGCCAGGCTCTCGGCGATCTTGCTCTGCCAGATCGCGGGACCTGTGATGTGGACCGACTCACCCTTGCTGTCGACCGCAACGGTCACCGGCATGTCCTTGACCTCGAACTCGTAGATCGCTTCCATGCCCAGTTCGGCAAAGGCCAGGACCTTGGACTTCTTGATCGCCTGGGCCACCAGGTAGGCGGCGCCGCCGACGGCCATCAGGTACACGGCCTTGTTGTCCTTGATCGCGTCGATGGCGGTCGGGCCGCGCTCGGACTTGCCGATCATGCCCAGCAGGCCGGTCTGCTCGAGGATCTGACGGGTGAACTTGTCCATCCGCGTAGCGGTGGTCGGACCGGCCGGGCCCACCACTTCGTCGCCTACCGGATCAACCGGGCCGACGTAGTAGATGAAGCGACCCTTGAGGTCGACCGGCAGTTCTTCGCCCTTGTTGAGCATTTCGACCATGCGCTTGTGCGCAGCGTCGCGGCCGGTCAGCATCTTGCCGTTGAGCAGGATGGTCTCGCCCGGTTTCCAGCTCTGTACGTCTTCCGGGGTCAGGGTGTCGAGGTCGACGCGGCGGGCCGACGGGCCGGCTTCCCAGACGATTTCCGGGTAGGCGTCCAGCGATGGCGCTTCCAGGTCGGCAGGACCCGAACCGTCGAGCACGAAGTGGGCGTGACGGGTGGCGGCGCAGTTGGGGATCATGCACACCGGCAGCGAGGCGGCGTGGGTCGGGTAGTCCATGATCTTGACGTCGAGCACGGTGGTCAGGCCGCCCAGGCCCTGGGCACCGATACCCAGCTGGTTGACCTTCTCGAACAGCTCCAGGCGGATCTCTTCGATGCGGTTCTGCGGGCCACGGGCCTTGAGCTCGTGGATGTCGATGGATTCCATCAACACTTCCTTGGCCATGACCGCGGCTTTCTCGGCGGTACCGCCGATGCCGATGCCGAGCATGCCCGGTGGGCACCAGCCGGCACCCATGGTCGGAACGGTCTTCAGCACCCAGTCGACGATCGAGTCGGACGGGTTGAGCATGGCCATTTTCGACTTGTTCTCGGAGCCGCCGCCCTTGGCCGCCACGTCCACTTCCACGGTGTTGCCCGGGACGATGGAGTAGTGGATGACCGCAGGGGTGTTGTCCTTGGTGTTCTTGCGCGCGCCTGCCGGGTCGGCAAGGATGGATGCACGCAGGACGTTCTCCGGCAGGTTGTAGGCGCGGCGCACGCCTTCGTTGATCATGTCGTCCAGGCTCATGGTCGCGCCATCCCAGCGCACGTCCATGCCGACGCGTACGAACACGGTGACGATACCGGTGTCCTGGCAGATCGGGCGGTGGCCGGTGGCGCACATGCGCGAGTTGATCAGGATCTGGGCGATGGAGTCGCGGGCAGCAGGCGACTCTTCACGCAGGTAGGCCTCGTGCATGGCCTGGATGAAATCCACGGGGTGGTAGTACGAAATGAACTGCAGGGCGTCGGCAACGCTCTGAATCAGGTCGTCTTGCTTGATCACGGTCATGCAGCGCGCTCCTCTTAAAGACGGGAACATTCAATAAGGTATTCCGACGCGGACAGGCCGAGGTGTCGAAACGACCTTTCACGGCGCACCGTCGGACGGGCCGGCGGCACAAAAAAGGCGCGGCAGTATAGCGTGCATCGGCCCCGGGTACACGCGTCAGTGGTCTAACGAAGGTCGGCAGCGGGTCGGCACTGTTCTTGCGTAGGGCTGTTTGTGCAAATATGACCGTCTGAAAGCCGGGGAGCGCAGTGATGCCTGAATTGCAGGTGGGTGAGCGGCAGTGGGCGGTGTTGCCGGGCTGCAACCTGCTCGATGCCTTGAACGCGGCAGGCCTGGCCGTGCCCTACAGCTGCCGTGCCGGTAGCTGCCACGCTTGCCTGGTGCGCTGCCTGAAGGGACAGCCGCAGGATGCCCGGCCCGATGCCTTGAGTGAGGCACAGCGCCAGTCCGGTTGGCGGCTGTCGTGCCAGTGCAGCATCGAGGAGGACCTGCAGGTTGCCCTGTTCGATCCCCTGCAGGATGGCATCGGCGCCAGCGTGGTCGGGCTTGACTGGTTGAGCCCGGCGGTGCTGCGCCTGCGCCTGGCGCCTGAGCGCGCGCTGCGCTACCAGGCCGGCCAGCACCTGGTGCTGTGGAGTGCCAGCGGTGTGGCGCGGCCCTATTCGCTGGCGAGCCTGCCCGCCGAGGACCGTTTTCTGGAGTTTCACCTCGATTGCCGCCGAGCCGGGGCCTTCTGTGATGCGGCGCGCCAGCTGCGGCTGGGCGATACCTTGCGCCTGGGCGAGTTGCGCGGCGGTGCCTTGCACTACGACGCCGAGTGGCAGGAGCGTCCGCTCTGGTTACTGGCGGCGGGCACGGGCCTGGCGCCGTTGTGGGGTATCCTGCGCGAAGCCCTGCGCCAGCAGCATCGGGGAGAAATTCGCCTGCTGCACCTGGCCCACGACAGCGGCGAGCATTACCAGGCCCAGGCCCTGAAAGCGCTGGCTGAGAGCCATCCGCGACTTTCGGTCGAATTGCTGACCCCGGCGCAGTTGCCCCAGGCCCTGGCGGCCTTGCGCTTGTCATCGCGGCAGACGGTTGCACTGGCCTGTGGCTCACCGGCCAGCGTCGAGCAGTTTTGCCGTCGGCTGTTCCTCGCCGGGCTGCCGCGCAACCAGCTGTACGCCGATGTCTTCACGGAGCACGCATAAAAAAACCGCAGCCAGGGCTGCGGTTTTTTCATCGCCGGAAGGTATCAGACCAGCGAATCACCGACATGCAGGATCTTCATGCCGTTGGTGCCACCGATGGTGTGGTAGCTGTCGCCTTTGGTCAGGATCACCCAATCACCGGGCTCGACCATGCCGCGCTTGAGCAGCTCGTCGACCGCGGCCTGGCTGACTTTCTCCGGCGGCAGGGCAGCCGGGTCGAAGGCAATCGGGTAGACGCCACGGAACATCGAGGCGCGTGCCTGGGTGGCGCGGTGCGGCGACAGGGCGAAGATCGGCACCGAGGAGCGCAGGCGCGACATGATCAGCGGGGTGTAGCCACTTTCGGTGAGGGCGATGATCGCCTTGACGCCCGGGAAGTGGTTGGCGGTGTACATGGCCGCCAGGGCGATGCTTTCGTCGCAGCGCTCGAAGGTGGTGTGCAGGCGGTGGCTGGACTTCTGGCTGGTCGGGTGCTTTTCAGCGCCCTGGCAGATGCGCGCCATGGCCTGGACCGCTTCGATCGGGTAGGCACCGGCGGCACTTTCGGCCGAGAGCATCACCGCATCGGTGTTATCCAGCACGGCGTTGGCCACGTCGGACACTTCGGCGCGGGTCGGCATCGGATTCTGGATCATCGATTCCATCATCTGCGTGGCGACGATCACGGCCTTGTTGTTGCGGCGGGCGTGCTGGATGATTTTCTTCTGGATCGCGATCAGCTCGGCGTCGCCGATTTCCACGCCCAGGTCGCCACGGGCAACCATCACCGCGTCACTGGCGGCGATCAGGCCATCGAGGGTCTCGTCGTCGGCCACGGCTTCGGCGCGTTCGATCTTGGCCACCAGCCAGGCGCTGCCGCCGGCTTCGTCGCGCAGGCGACGGGCGTATTCCATGTCGCTGGCGTCACGCGGGAACGAAACAGCCAGGTAGTCCAGGTCCATTTCCGCGGCCAGCTTGATGTCGGCCTTGTCTTTTTCGGTCAGGGCCGGGGCGGTCAGGCCGCCGCCTTTGCGGTTGATGCCCTTGTGGTCGGACAGCGGGCCGCCGATCAGGACCGAGCAGTGCAGGGAATCGCTGGTGGCGGTCTCTACGCGCATGACCACGCGGCCGTCGTCGAGCAGCAGCTCGTCACCGACGCCGCAGTCCTTGACCAGGTCCGGGTAGTCGATACCGACGATGTCCTGGGTGCCTTCGGTCAGGGGGTGGGCGGTGGAGAAGGTGAAGCGGTCACCGACTTTGAGTTCGATGCGCTTGTTGGCGAATTTGGCGATACGGATCTTCGGGCCTTGCAGGTCGCCGAGCAGTGCTACGTGGCGACCCAGTTTTGCCGCGATTTCGCGGATCAGGCGGGCGCGGGCCTTGTGCTCATCGGGGGTGCCGTGGGAGAAGTTCAGGCGGGCGACATCCAGGCCGGCAAGGATCAGTTGTTCGATGACTTGCGGCGAGTTGCTGGCGGGGCCAAGGGTGGCGACGATTTTGGTACGGCGGATGGTCATGCACAGACTCCTATAGTGAAGCGCAGCGAAAGGCTACTCTGGAATTTCGCTGTAGTCATTGTTCCTTTGCACTACCTGCTCGAGGGGACGTGGGGCGTTTGAACGGGGCGCGAGTCGGTTGGGCGGGTAGAACGTTGGCAGTTGAGTGGTGGTTTTATCCATTTGCCAGGGTGACGCTGATTCACCTTTCCGCCCTTACGGCGGGTCACTTTTGCTTGGCGGCAAAAGTAACCAAAAACGCCCTGTCCCTGCATCCGGCCCTACGCTTCGCTTCGGGTTCCCTCCTTCCACCCTTGCTCCCGCGGGGGCGCGCCGAAGGGCCGTCCCTGGCCCTGCGGCGCTCGCCGGCCATCCATGGCCGTCGCCCCACTACGCAAGGGTTCCACTCGGCCTCCTGAAGGGACGATTGGTGGCGCCTGGAATATCGCGTGCTCAGAAGCAAGAGCAATAGCGGAGCGAAGCGATGGTTCTTCTTTGCTTTTGCTTTTGCTGATCGTACATCGTCAGTCCAGACGACACGATTCGTCCCTTCAGGAGGCTGAGCGGAGGTATTGCGGAGCTGGGTGCAGGCCATGGATGGCCTGCAAGCACCGTCGGGCCAGGGACGGCCCGTCGGTGCGCCCCAGCGGGAGCAATGCCGGAGGGAAGGGACCCGAAGCGCAGCGTAGGGCCGTATGCAGGGACGCACGGTTTGGCTACTTTGCCACGACAAAGTAGCCCGCCGTAAGGGCGGAAAGGTGAATCAGCGCCGCCATGGCAAATGGATAAGCCCCCAGAACTGGAAGCCTTCACAAACCATCACAAGCCACCACAGAACCAGGCCCACCTATAGATTTGCCAGCAAACGCCGATACACTGCTCATTAAAGGAGATCCCCCCATGCGAGCCTTGATCGTTCTAGCCCTGGCGACCAGTGTCGTCGGCTGCACCCGCTGGTCGATGGACCATCATCTGAACAACGCCTACCGCGCCTACGACCGTGGCAACTGCGAGCGCGTCATGCTCGAACTGTCGCAGGTCGACCGCACCAGCCGCGCACGACCGTTCATCCACCCGGAAGTCTCGATGCTGCGCGGCCAGTGCCTGGAGCGCCAGAAGCTCTACGTCGATGCCGCCCAGACCTACCAGTACATCATCGCCCGCTACCCGCAGAACGAATACGCCTACCGCGCCCGTGCCCGCCTGCAGACCCTGGAGCAACTGGGCCATCTGCGTAGTGGCGAAGCGGCCATAGCCCGACCGGCCACCACCACGCCTTGGCGTTAATACTAAAGAGCATGAGACGCATTGTGACGCAGGGGACAGGTTGCGCTAATCTTGTTGCTGAAGCACAGGTAAATCAGCAGCACTAGCGCGACCCTGCTAAAGGGTCTCCGACAGCGATACCGACCATGTTTGACGAGCGCCACATCGAGCGTCATCAGCTCCCTTACTTCCTCAAAGTCTTCAACCGCTATACCGATCAGCCCATCGGCTACCTGGGTAACGTGTCCGAAGACGGCCTGATGCTGATCAGCCAGCTGCCCATGCTGGTCGGCCCGGATTTCGAGTTGCAACTCAAAGTACCGGTCCGCCGGGGTGGCGTGCACCTGATCAACCTCACCGCCAGTTGCCTGTGGTGCCACGAAGACCAGACCCCGGGCCATTACGATTCCGGCTTCATGCTGTTGCAGGCCCCTCGTGAGTACGAGCAATTGGTGCACGCCCTGCGCGGCTATTTCAGCTTCCATCCGTTGAACGCCTCGGCCTGATCAGGCTGGCCGTGACCGGCGACTGGCCCTAGACTCTGGTCGATCTTCTGTTCAGGACGACCCCGTGAGCTCCAGCATCTTCTGGCACGACTACGAAACCACCGGTATCAACCCACGCAATGACCGGCCACTGCAGGTGGCCGGGGTGCGCACCGATCTCGACCTCAACGAGATCGAAGCCCCGGTCAATCTGTATTGCCAACCCAGCGATGACATCCTGCCCCATCCGGCCGCCTGCCTGGTCACCGGAATCACGCCGGCGCAATTGGCCAGTCGCGGTTTGCGTGAAGCCGAATTCATGACCCGGGTGCATGCCGAGCTGGCCCGCCCGGGCACCTGTGGGGCCGGCTACAACAGCCTGCGATTCGACGACGAGGTCACCCGCTACAGCCTGTACCGCAACTTTTTCGATCCTTATGCCCGCGAATGGCAAGGCGGCAACAGCCGCTGGGATCTGATCGATGTGGTGCGGGCAGCCTATGCCCTGCGCCCCGATGGCATCGTCTGGCCGCAGCAGGACGGGCGGACCAGCCTGCGCCTGGAGTTGCTGACCGCCGCCAACGGCATCGACCATGGCCAGGCGCACGAAGCGCTCAGCGATGTGCGGGCTACCATCGCCCTCGCACGTTTGATTCGACAGAAACAGCCGAAACTCTATGACTGGTTGATTCAATTACGCAGTAAACAGAAAGTTCTGGATCAGATTCGCCTGCTTCAGCCGCTGGTGCATATTTCCGGGCGTTTCTCTGCTGAGCGCAACTACCTAGGTGTCGTTTTGCCATTAGCCTGGCACCCACGTAACCGCAATGCCCTGATTGTCTGTGACCTGCACCTGGACCCGCAGCCATTGTTGCAGGAAGAAGGCGATACGTTACGTCAGCGTTTATACAGCCGACGTGATGAAATGCTTGAGGGACAATTACCGGTGCCCTTGAAGTTGGTGCATATCAATCGCTGCCCGGTGGTTGCGCCGTTGGCCGTATTGCGTGAACAAGATCAGCAACGCCTGGGCCTGGATATGTCCTTGCTGAAAGCGCGGGCATTGAACCTGAGTGCGGCTCAATCCCTCTGGCAAGACAAACTGCAGGCAATCTATCGCGAGGAAGAGTTTGCCCCGTGTGAGGATCCTGAGCAGCAGTTGTATGACGGCTTTATCGGCGATCGGGATAGACGCCTGTGCGAACAAGTCCGCAGTGTCGACCCGCAGCAATTGGGCCAGGGACACTGGATGTTCGATGATGAACGATTGCCTGAATTGCTGTTTCGCTACCGTGCGCGCAATTTCATCGAGACCTTGAATGAGCAGGAGCTGCAACGCTGGCAATTGTTCTGCCAGCAGCGCCTTTGCGATCCGCAGATGGGCGCACCGAACACCCTGGGGGATTTCGAGCAGGCCCTGCAGGGCTGCTGGGACAGCGCCGATGCCGCGCAGCGGGAGTTGCTCGGGCAGTGGCGAACCCATGCCCAGGGGCTGAAGTTGCAGTTTGGGCTTTGAGCGGCAAGTGACAATAAAAAAACGCCAGCAAGCTGGCGTTTTTTTATCAGTGCAACATCAGGTTGCGCTGGCAGGCGATTAACCCAGCAGGGTTGCCCAGCCTTCAACCACATCGCCACCCCATTTGGCTTTCCACTCTTTCAGGGTCTTGTGGTTGCCGCCTTTGGTCTCGATGACTTCACCGTTGTGCGGGTTCTTGTATTGCTTGACCTTGCGTGCACGCTTGGTGCCGGTAGTTTTAACAGCGCCACGTGGTGCTTTCACCGATTTGGCTTCTGGGTCAAGCAGCGCAATGATATCGCGCAGCGATTTCGAATATTCGCCCATCAGGTTGCGCAGTTTGCCTTCGAACTCCAGCTCTTTCTTCAGCTTGTCGTCATTCGACAGGTTGGCCAGGCGGGCTTGCAGTTCTTTGATGGCTTCTTCTGTGGCGCGATATTCGTTGATCAGGGACATTGGCTATTCCTTGGGAATGAGGTGTCAGGTAGACAGTGGGCCCAATAATAGTCAGAGCGTAGTGCCAAGTAAACATTAAACTGGGCAATTAACCGGGCATGAGTTAATCGTTTCGATAAAAAACATTAAGAAAAATTTACAAACTAATGCGCTCCGATAACACCCAACTTGGCCGTCACCCGGTACGGTCTGTGGCCTTGCCCCGTCAATCACGCCCGGCAGACGCGGGCGACAGGACGCCTGCATTGCCTACTGCAGTTTTTCCGGGCACTCGCTAGAATGTGCGCCTTTGCGAAGTTTCTGGAGTCTCTTTCATGCGCACCTACCGGCTGGTGATTGCTTGCCCCGACCGCGTTGGCATCGTCGCCAAAGTCAGTAATTTTCTGGCGTCCTATAACGGCTGGATCAACGAAGCGAGCCATCACTCCGATGAGCAGAGCGGTTGGTTCTTCATGCGCCACGAAATTCGCGCCGAGAGCCTGCCCTTCGGCATCGAGGCGTTCCGCGAGGCGTTCGCGCCGATTGCCGAAGAGTTTTCCATGGTCTGGCGCATTACCGATACCGACCAGAAAAAACGCGTGGTGCTGATGGCCAGCCGTGAATCCCACTGCCTGGCCGATCTCCTGCACCGCTGGCACGCCAAGGAGCTGGAGTGCGACATCCCGTGCGTGATCTCCAACCACAATGACCTGCGCAGCATGGTCGAGTGGCATGGCATCCCGTTCTTCCACGTTCCGGTCGATCCGCAAGACAAGCAACCGGCGTTCGCCGAAGTCTCGCGCCTGGTCAAGGAGCACGGTGCCGACGTCGTGGTGCTGGCCCGCTACATGCAGATCCTGCCGCCGCAACTGTGCCAGGAGTATGCCCAGCAGGTGATCAACATCCACCACAGCTTCCTGCCGTCCTTCGTCGGCGCCAAGCCGTATCACCAGGCTTCCCTGCGCGGGGTGAAACTGATCGGTGCCACCTGCCACTACGTGACCGAAGAACTGGATGCCGGCCCGATCATC
This sequence comes from Pseudomonas sp. BJa5, assembly GCF_030272875.2. NCBI lineage: Bacteria > Pseudomonadati > Pseudomonadota > Gammaproteobacteria > Pseudomonadales > Pseudomonadaceae > Pseudomonas > Pseudomonas sp. BJa5. Next base: position 58,335 of record NZ_JALRNG020000013.1, on the reverse strand, counting down.
GAGCAGGACGTGGTGCGCGTCAGCCACAGCGACAGCATCGAGGACATGGTCCGCTTCGGCCGTGATGTCGAGAAGATGGTCCTGGCCCGTGGCCTGCGCTATCACCTGGAAGACCGCGTGCTGGTACACGGCAACAAGACCGTGGTGTTCAACTAAGCACCGTGGCAGGAGGTTGCAGCATGGCCGATCCCTTCGACAGAGCAACCTCCAAGGCCCCGCCGACCCTCGGCGAGGGCTGCCTGAGCCGCTACGACCCGGCTGCGCTGGACACAGACGACGGCACCGATTTCCCCGGTGCCGCCCAGTTGTGGGAGCAATTGCAGGGGCCTAGCGACGCACCCGTGCCTGATTGAGGCGCCAACGCTCAAGCAATGGGCGGCCGAGCAGGCAAAGAAATACCGGGCCACCGGCGATCAGGTAAAAGTAGTAGGTCACTGCCCGCCAGATCACGATGGCCGCCGCAGCCGTGGATTTGCCCACCAGCGGCGTCAGCAGGCTGGCCGACGTCAGTTCGGCGGCGCCGGCACCTCCGGGCAGCAGGCTGAACTGTCCGGCGCTGAGCGAGAGTACCTGCACCAGGAAGCTCAGTATCCATTGCAGGTCCACGCCCAACCCGCGCAGGGCCAGGTACAGCACGCTGTAGCGCAGTCCCCAATGCACGCAAGTCAAGGCGAACACCAGGGCCAGGGTGCGCTTGGGCAGGCGCCAGGTGTCGGCCAGGGCGCGGAAGAAATGCAGCGCTTTACGCGTCCAGCGTCGGCGCCGGGCAGCGGATACCCTCAGCTTGCGCAGCAGTCGGCCATTGAGCCGCAGTAGTCGCCGTCGACAGCTGACCAGTGCCACCGTACCTGCCAGTACGCCCAGCATCAGCAAGACGCTGCCGGCGAGCATTTCCTCCAGGCTGCGGTTCAGGCTGTGGAACAGGGCGTAGCCGGCGATCCCCAGCAGGGCGCAAAGGAAGAACAGCAAATCGTTGATCTGGTCAGCGGCGAACACTGCACCGCTGCGCGCCGGCCCGATGCGGTCGCGGGCCAGCAGCGCCATCAGGGTCAACGGTCCGCCGCTGCCGCCAGGCGTGGTGCAGATCGCGAACTCGGTGGCCATGATCACGCCCAGGCTCCTGATCCGGCCCAGGTTGCTACCCTGGCTGCCCAACAACAGGCGCAGGCGAATGGCATTGATGACCCAGCACAGCAGGATCATGCCCAGCAACCCCAGCAACAGGCCGGGGGCGAAGGCGCGCAAACGTGCCGGCAAATCCGTTCCGCCGAGTAGCGCAGGCACCAGCAGCGCCATCAATAACGCCAGCAGCAGCCAGAGCGCGCGCCTCATCACGCCTGCCTGCCGGCCAGCCAGGCGGACTTGGTCAGGGGCGTGCGGCCCTGCTGCAACAGCTGCTGCAAGGTATGCATCCAGTAGCGGCGGGCGAAACCATGACGCATGTCCACCGGATGCAGGCCCAGGCGTATCACCGGCGCCTGTTCGAGGCGCACGGCCTGGCAGTCACAGGCCAGCCGTGACAAGCCCCGGCGCCAGGCGCTGCGGGCGCTCCAGACCAGCCCTGGGGCGCAGATCGGGGTGAAATCCGGCAAGCGGTACAGGTGCCCGGGATCGCTGGTGTACTGCAAGGGCAGGGATTGAAGTGCCTGGCGGGTGCCTTCGCTCATCAGCCAGGCCGGGGCGACGAAGCCGGCCAGCGGCCAGCCGAAGCGCTGGAACAGATCCATCCCGGCCTGCAGGCGCTCCAGGGCGACAGCGCGGTCGAGGCTGTAGAACTCGCCTTCGTGGGTATAGATGCGGCGCATGAAGTAGTCGCGGGGCGAGTGGGGCGGCGGGCTGTCGTCGGCATGGTAATAGCCATGCAGGGCCAGTTCGTCACCGCGTTGCACGCGCCGGTCGAGCATCTGCCGAAAGCCTGCGGCCAGCACCAGCGGATCATGCTGGTGAAAGTCCGGGACCACCAGCCAGGTCATGGGAATATTGCCCAGTCTATCGACGGCTTCGACAAAGGGCTGGTAATCCGGCCAGGTCTGCGGCGCCACGTCATGCAGCACCAGCAACAGGCTGCGCCCAACGGCCGGGTCAGGCATGGGCACGTACCGGCAGGCCGTGGCCGAGCACGGCCCGGTAATGGGCAAGCAGGCCGTTGACCACGGTGTCCCAGGCGTAGTGCTGTTCGGCGTGATGGCGCGCCTGCAGCCCGAGTTGCTCTGCGCCCTGGTCGAACACCTCGCGCACGGCACTGGCCATGGCCTGGCCGTCATTGGGCCGGCACAGGCGGCCGCAACGCGGGTCGATGATCTCTACGAACGCGCCGGCGGCGACGGCAATCACCGGAGTCGCGCTGGCCATGGCTTCGAGGATGACCAGGCCGAAGGTTTCCTGATCGCCCGCATGCACCAGGGCGTCGGCGCTGGCCAGCAACCGGGCGACCTCATGGGCGGGGCAGAAGTGGTCGATGACTGTGACATTGGCCGGGACGCTGGTTGGCATGTGCGAACCGACCAGCAACAGGTGATAGTGCCTGCCCAGTCGCTGCATGCAGTCGAGCAAAACCGGCAGGTTCTTTTCCCGCGAGCCGCGACCGGCAAACACCAGCAGGCGCGTGCTGTCGGCAAGCTGCAACTGCTGGCGCAAGGTGTCGTCGCGGTGCCGCGGATGGAAGGTGGACAGGTCCACACCCAGGCGTTGCACATGCACATTGCCGATGCCCAGCCTGCGCAGCTTGTTGGCCATGACCTGGCTTGGGGCAAGGACACGGTCGAAATTGCCATACAGTTTGCTGACGTAGGCCTCGACGTTGGGCGTGAACCAGTTGCCCATGCGGTTGCTGACCAAAAGCGGCAGGTCGGAATGATAGAAACCGATCACCGGCACATCGAGTTGGCGCCGTGCGTCCAGGGCGGCCCAGGCGGTCAGGTAGGGGTCGCCGACTTCGATCAGGTCCGGTTGCAGGTCGTGCAGCACGTTGCGCCAGGGGGCCAGGCGCAGTGGAAAGCGATAGCCGTTGCCGAAGGGCAGGGCCGGCGCCGGCACCTGGTAGATGCCATTGGCGTGGCGGGCACTGGCGCCGGGGATCAACAGGCTGTGGCGTACACCGGACGTCTGTCCCAGGCGGCGATGTTTGGCATCAAGATAGGTACGCACACCGCCACTGGCCGGGGCGTAGAACATGGTGATGTCAGCGATGTGCACGATCAGCATCCCTCCGAGATCGTCTTCAGGGTGCGTCCGCCGCCACAGTTGTGCACGGAATGACGCGCCCTAAGGTTGACCTCTATTAAGGATAGTTTGTTCGATCGCGATGCAGGGGAGGGGCAGCGGCGGGCGCCGCTGCCCGGGGGCTCAGATACGGAAGCTGCCGACCAGGTGTTTCAGGCGGCTGGCCTGTTGCTCAAGGTCGGCGCAGGCGCGCAGGGTCGACTGCAGGTTCTCGACCCCTTCCTGGTTGAGCATATTGATTTCGTTGATGTCCATGTTGATCGAATCGACCACGGCGGTCTGCTCTTCGGTGGCGGTGGCCACCGACTGGTTCATGCCGTCGATCTCGCCGATACGCAAGGTCACGCTGCCCAGGCGCTCGCCGGCCTGGTTGGCGATGTCCACGCTGTCCTGGCTGTGGCGCTGGCTCTGGCTCATGGTGTCGACCGACTCGCGGGCGCCGACCTGCAGCTCCTCGATCATGTTCTGCACCTGTTGCGCCGACTCCTGGGTACGGTGCGCCAGGTTGCGTACTTCATCGGCGACCACGGCAAAACCACGACCAGCCTCACCGGCCCGCGCTGCCTCGATGGCCGCGTTGAGGGCCAGCAGGTTGGTCTGCTGGGAGATGCTGGTGATGACCTCAAGGATCTGGCCGATGTTCACGGTCTTGCTGTTGAGGGTCTCGATGTGCGAGCTGGAGGTGCAGATCAGGTCCGACAGACGGTTCATCGCCTGGATGCTGCGATCGACCACTTGCTGGCCTTCTTCGGCCAGGTGGCGTGCCGAGCTCGCCTGTTGCGAGGCTTGCGCTGCGTTGTGGGCGATCTCCTGGGCAGCGGCACCGAGCTGGTTGATCGCCGCGGCAACGCTGTTGGTGCGGTTGGCCTGCTCGTCGGAGTTGACCATCGACGAGTTGGAGGCGCTGACCACCCGCAGGGCAACTTCGTTGACCTGTTCGGTAGCCGAGGACACTTCGCGGATCGAGCCGTGGATACGTTCGACGAAACGGTTGAATGCCGTGCCGAGAATGCCGAATTCATCCTGGCTGTGCAGAGTCAGGCGCTTGGTCAGATCGCCTTCGCCTTCGGCGATGTCTTCCATGGCCCGGGTCATGGTGTGCAGCGGCTGCAGCAGGACGCGGATCAGCAGGCCGAGCAGGGCGATGATGATGACCACGGCAACCAGGGTGGCGATCACAGCCGAGGTGCGGAAGGTGCTGAGCATTGCGTAGGCCTTGTCCTTGTCTACGGACAGGCCGATGTACCAGTTGGCCGAAGGCAGGCCCTTGACCGGGGCGAAGGTCAGCAGGCGGGTTTCGCCATTGAGCTCAACCTCGCTCAGGTCCTTGCTCAGGCGCGGGGTGTTCTGCGGGAACAGGTCCGACAGCGACTTCATCACCAGGTTCTTGTCCGGGTGGACCAGGATCTTGCCCTGGTCGTTGACCAGGAACGCATAGCCCATGCCACCGAAGTTCAGCGAGTTGATGATCTCGGTCAGGCCGTCCAGTGCCAGGTCGCCGCCCACTACGCCGATGTTGCGCGCGGCAGTGGTGACCACCGAAATCACCATTTTGCCGGTGCTGACGTCCACATAGGGCTCGGTCAGGATCGGCCCGTTGGCGGCCATCCCGTCCTTGTACCAGGGGCGTACTCGCGGGTCGTAGCCATCAGGCATCTTGGTCTGCGGACGAATGGTAAAGCCGCCGTCGACGTCCCCCAGGTAAATAGTCAAAAAGCTCGACACCAGGGACTGTTGGCCCAGCAGGGTACCGATCTGCTCTTTTTCCGGGAATGCGGCAATGTTCTGCGCCACGTTCTGGACCAGCATGATGCGGCCATCAAACAGGTTCTTGATGTTGGTCGAAGTGGTATCACCCATTTGTGCGAGGTAACTTTCCAGGTCTTCGCGAATTGCATTGCGTTGCAGGAAGTCGTTGTACAAAGTGAAAAGGGTGAACGCGATCATGACGATCAAGGAAGCGGCCAGCAGGATCTTGTGGCTGAATCGGAGGCTTTTGTTCATAACGTGTCGGTCCGCTAAGGTCTTATTATCCGGGTCTTTCGCACAAAGAGCAGTTGAAAGCAGTGCAGGTCCCCTGTCCTTGTCGGGCTTTTCCTGTCTTTCTGGTGGTCTATCGCTAATGTGATATCGGCCGATTCGAGCCAAAGCTTAAACAGAGGGTGAAAAAACATGCCTGATTCTTCGCAGTTCATTCTCGGTGCGGACCTCAGTGGTCAGCCGGTCGGCCAAGCCATGCGCCTGGCCAACCGCCATGGCCTGGTCGCTGGCGCCACCGGCACCGGCAAGACCGTGACCCTGCAGCACATGGCCGAGGCCTTCAGCGATGCCGGCGTGGCGGTGTTCGCCGCCGACGTCAAGGGCGACCTGTGTGGCCTGGGCGCGGTGGGCAACCCTCAGGGCAAGGTGGCCGAACGCATTGCCGGCATGCCCTGGCTTGAACACCGGCCCAAGGCGTATCCGGTCAGCTTGTGGGATGTGAACGGTCAGTCCGGCCATCCCTTGCGCACCACCTTGAGCGAAATGGGCCCACTGTTGCTGGGCAACCTGCTGGAGCTGACCGACAGTCAGCAGGCCGCGCTCTATGCCGCGTTCAAGGTGGCCGACCGTGAAGGCCTGCTATTGCTCGATATCAAGGACCTCAAGGCCCTGCTTGCGCACCTCAAGGACAACCCGCAACTGCTTGGCGAAGACAGTGCGCTGATGACCAGCGGCTCCAGCCAGGCCCTGTTGCGACGCCTGGCGACCCTGGAGCAGCAGGGCGCCGAGGCGTTGTTCGGCGAGCCGGCCCTGCAGCTGGAAGATATCCTGCGCCCTGATGCCGATGGCCGTGGACGCATTCACCTGCTCGATGCCAGCCGCCTGGTGCATGAGGCGCCCAAGGTCTATGCCACCTTCCTGCTCTGGCTGCTGGCCGAACTGTTCGAGCAACTGCCCGAGCGGGGCGATGCCGACAAGCCGTTGCTGGCGTTGTTCTTCGATGAAGCGCACCTGCTGTTCAACGGTACGCCCAAGGCGCTGCAGGACCGGCTGGAACAGGTGGTGCGCCTGATCCGTTCCAAGGGGGTGGGGGTGTACTTCGTCACCCAGTCGCCGGGCGATTTGCCCGACGATGTCCTGGCGCAACTGGGCTTGCGCATTCAGCACGGCTTGCGCGCCTTCACCGCCAAGGAACAGAAGTCGCTCAAAGCAGTGGCCGAGGGCTTCCGTCCGAACCCGGATTTCGACACCTTGAGTGTGTTGACCGAACTGGGTATCGGCGAAGCGCTGGTGGGAATTCTGCAGGAAAAGGGCACGCCCGGTATGGTCCAGCGTGTGTTGATTGCACCGCCCCAGTCGAGAATCGGGCCGCTGAGCGAGGCCGAGCGTGCGGCATTGATCGCGGCTTCACCGCTGGCCGGACGTTATGACAAGGCGGTGGACCGCGAGTCGGCCTATGAAATGCTCATGGCGCGCAAGGGTGGGGCACAGGCGCCGGAGCAGGCGCCTGCAGCCGCCGAGGAAAGCCTGGCCGACAAGGCTGGAGAATTTCTCCAGAGTGCCGCGGGGCAAGCGATCAAGTCGGCGGTGCGCCAGGCGGCCAACCAGTTCGGTCGCCAATTGGTGCGAGGCCTGATGGGGTCGCTGCTCGGTGGCAGCAAGCGTCGGTAACCTGTAGGAGCGGGCTTGCCCCGCGATGCGATGTTGCAAACAGACCGCAATCGCGGGGCAAGCCCGCTCCCACAAAAAAAAAGGCGCCCGTAGGCGCCTTTTTCATGGGGGCGTGTTTCAGCCGACGAACTTGGTCGCCAGCCAGAACAAGGTTGCCGACAGGCCCACGGTTGCCGGCAGGGTCAGGACCCAGGCCAGCAGGATGGTCTTGACGGTGCCGCCTTGCAGGCCGCTCTTGTTCGCCACCATGGTACCGGCCACACCCGACGACAATACGTGGGTGGTCGATACCGGCAGGCTGAAGATGTTGGCCATGCCGATGGCGCAGGCTGCGGTGATCTGCGCCGACATGCCCTGGGCGTAGGTCATGCCCTGCTTGCCGATCTTCTCGCCGATGGTCAGTACCACACGCTTCCAGCCGACCATGGTACCCAGGCCCAGGGCCAGGGCGACGGCCAGGATCACCCAGAACGGCGCGTACTCGGTGGTGGCGGTCAGGTCCTTGCGCAGCTTCTCCAGGTCAGCCTTCTCGCGCTTCTCCAGGCCCGGCAGCTTGCCGACCTTCTTCGCGGTGTCGTCCAGGCAGAGCAGGTAGCGACGCACTTCAACGCGTTTTTCCGGGGTCAGCGAACGGTAGTCGGCCACACCCTGGAGCGAGTCGAGCAGGGCCGCGATGGTCGGCTCGGTCTGCTGCGGGTTGCAGCTGAACTGCTCGGGCAGGTCGGTGTCCTTGGCTTTGCCAAGGGCCAGGAACTCACCCAGGGTCGCCTCGTTGCGCTGGTAGAACTGGCTCAGGTGCAGGGTGGCGTCGCGGGTCCGCTCGATCTGGTAGGTGGTGCTGTTCAGGTCGAGGACGAACTGGGACGGTACGATACCGATCAGCACCAGCATGATCAGGCCGATACCCTTCTGGCCGTCGTTGGAGCCGTGCACGAAACTCACGCCCATGGCCGACATCACCAGCACCAGGCGGTTCCAGAACGGTGGGTGCTTTTTGTCGTCGAGTTTGCGGCGCTGTTCTGGCGTCTTGTGCATCTTCGACAGCGGGCGCCACCATTTCAGGCCGATCAGCACCAGCGCAGCCACGGCAAAGCCGGCCATGGGCGACAGCACCAGGGACATGCCGATGTCGATCGCCTTCTGCCAGTTGACCCCTTCACCCAGTGGGATGTCGCTGATCAGGGCGTTGGCCAGGCCAACCCCGAGGATCGAGCCGATCAGGGTGTGGGAGCTGGAGGCCGGGATACCGAAGTACCAGGTGCCCAGGTTCCAGGCGATGGCGGCGGCCAGCAAGGAGAAAACCATGGCCAGTCCATGACCGGTGTTCACATTGATCAGCAACTCCACCGGCAACAGGTGAACGATGGCATAGGCCACCCCGACACCGCCGAGCAGCACGCCAAGGAAGTTGAACACCCCGGAGAAGAACACCGCCAGGTGCGGGGGCATGGCTTTGGTATAGATGACTGTCGCGACCGCGTTTGCGGTGTCATGAAAGCCATTGATGAACTCGAAGGCGAGTACGAAGGTCAAAGCGAGCAGCAGGCTCACCAGTACCCAGGCATCAAGTCCGCTGAATAAATCGATCATGAAGGTTTTCTGACCCGGTCATAAGGGGGCGCGATTATGCCAGAAATCCCTGCTAATCGATGCACTTGCTGCTGACCGGTGCTGAGCGTTCGAGCGCTTTGTGCGAGGGGCATGTACCGGCAAGAATCAGGAAAATGCCGGCTAAAATCGGAAAAAATCGAGAAAATTTAACGGTTTAGGCCGTTCGTCGTCTGTGGGAAAAAATTCAAACGATTGTATGAAATTTGTGAGATTCCGTTTCGACCTGCTGCCGACACGGTAATGATCGGCACGCGGTTTTCTGTGCAAAAAACCGCCATTCCACCTGCCACAGGCAAGCGGTGGGGAGGGGCGAAGGCAGGTTAAGCCTCGTCGCCCTTCAGTTCTTTCTCTATTTTTTGCAGCTCCTGGGCGAAGGCCTGGTCGCGAATACTTGCGCGTTTGCGCCACGGCTTGCGTTCAGGGTCGGGTTGCGCGGCGTAGGTGGTGACTTCCCCGCCGTAAACTTCCTTGTAGCGTTGTTCCTGGCGCTCAAGTTCCGCGCGCAGTTCATCTTTCGTCACAGTACTACCTGTATGTAATAAATGGACCCGGGCATTAATGCGTGCACGGGCGCGCGATGCGCAACTTGCACACGGCCTGTCGGGCTGTGGATTTGAATGTTCAGTATAGCAAGCAAGTTGTATCAGCGTATCTGCCGCTATTGCTCGATCAATGACAACAAAAGATGTCGTTTGTTACAGCCCGGGTTGGATCGGCATTCACCCGCCATTGTCGCTGGAAGCCTGCCTGCACACACTTTTGCCAGGGGATGAAACGAAGGGGAATAAAAACGGCCTCGCTTCGTGGGCAAGGCCGTGCCTGGGACTTCTACGGTGGGTACCTGACCAGTCTCTCCAAGAAGCCACGTGGTGGCGGTAGAAAGGTATAAGTAATTGAGGGTATCGGTCAATTGCGATTATCGGTCGTTGGTTCGATAATCGCACCAGTGACCGTGTTGCCGAGGTGAACCATGACAGAAGAAACACAGCCCAAAGGATCTGGATTGAGCGATCAGGTGCGCAGCTCGTTTGCCTCCTTGGCGCCGCCTATCGTTGCGTCACCGGCCAGGCGTATCCAGGCGTTCACCGGAGACCCGGATTTCATGACCTCGCTGGCCCGTGGCCTGGCAGTGGTGCAGGCGTTTCAGGAACGCAAGCGGCACCTGACCATCGCGCAGATCAGCCACCGTACGGAAATTCCCCGCGCTGCCGTACGTCGTTGCCTGCACACCCTGATCAAGCTGGGCTATGCCACGACCGACGGACGGACTTACTCGCTGTTGCCCAAGGTCCTGACCCTGGGGCATGCCTACCTGTCGTCGACACCCTTGGCGGTGTCGGCCCAGCCGTACCTGGACCGCATGAGCGACCAGCTCCACGAGGCCTGCAACATGGCGACCCTGGAAGGCGATGACATTCTGTATATCGCCCGCTCGGCCACGGTGCAGCGCCTGATTTCGGTCGACCTCTCGGTGGGTGGCCGGTTGCCGGCCTATTGCACCTCCATGGGGCGGATCCTGCTGGCGGCGCTGGACGATGCGACGCTGCACGAGTACCTGGAGCATGCCGACCTGCAGGCCAAGACCAGCCGTACCATTCACGATCCTGTGGCCTTGCTCGAATGCCTTCAGCAGGTTCGCCAGCAGGGCTGGTGCGTGGTCGACCAGGAGCTGGAACAGGGTCTGCGTTCGATTGCCGTGCCGGTGTACGACGCTTCCGGCCAGGTACTGGCCGCGCTCAATGTCAGTACCCACGCCGGACGGGTCAGCCGTACCGAGCTTGAGCAACGCTTCCTGCCGATCATGCTGGCGGCCAGTCGCGACCTGAGTGCCCAGTTGTTCGTCTGATGTTGCACTTTCCTGTTCGATAAACGCACACAGTTGCGTTTATCGAATTGCGCCGCTTTGGGTGCCTTATTAATGTCGCTCGCACCGGTCAGCCCGCACTGACCGCCAATAATAATGAGCGAGAGGCGTACGCCCCATGACCCACTTCCCTTCGATGCACCGCCCGCACTTGTCCGAGCACGGACTGCATAGCGGCTGACTGCCGCGTCGCCCCCCGCACCCTGTCGTCCGTGCCGTTCAACCGCGCACCCGCACTCCCGCGCGCTCCCACTGGATAAAAATAATGAACAGTCCGCAAGCTGCTGTCGGAAACTGCCTTGATGTGCAGTCCTTCATCAATAACCAACCCCTGTCGCGCTATCAGTGGCGGGTGGTGATCCTCTGTTTCCTGATCGTTTTCCTCGATGGCCTGGATACCGCGGCCATGGGCTTCATTGCCCCGGCGCTGTCCCAGGACTGGGGTATCGACCGTGCCAGCCTGGGCCCGGTCATGAGTGCCGCGTTGATCGGCATGGTGTTCGGCGCCTTGGGTTCCGGGCCTCTGGCTGACCGCTTCGGACGCAAGATCGTACTGGTGGCGGCCGTGGTGGTGTTCGGCGCCTTCAGCCTGGCCTCGGCCTACAGCACCAATGTCGACCAGTTGCTGGTGCTGCGCTTTCTGACCGGCCTGGGCCTGGGCGCCGGCATGCCCAATGCCACCACGCTGCTCTCCGAATACACCCCCGAGCGGCTCAAGTCGCTACTGGTCACCAGCATGTTCTGCGGCTTCAACCTGGGCATGGCCGGCGGCGGCTTTATCTCCGCCAAGCTGATCCCGGCCTTCGGCTGGCACAGCCTGCTGTTGATCGGTGGCGTGCTGCCGTTGCTGCTGGCCCTGGTGCTGATGGTCTGGCTGCCGGAGTCGGCGCGCTACCTGGTGGTGCGCAACCGCGGCACCGACAAAGTACGCAAGACCCTGGCACCGATCGCGCCGGCCATTGTCGGCCAGGCCTCGAGCTTCAGCGTGCCGGAGCAGAAAACGGTCAAGGCGCGCAACGTCTTTGCGGTGATCTTCTCCGGCACCTACAGCGTCGGCACCTTGTTGCTGTGGCTGACCTATTTCATGGGCCTGGTGATCGTCTACCTGCTGACCAGCTGGCTGCCGACGCTGATGCGTGATAGCGGCGCGAGCATGGAGCAGGCGGCTTTCATCGGTGCGTTGTTCCAGTTCGGCGGCGTGCTCAGCGCGGTTGCGGTGGGCTGGGCCATGGACCGCTACAACCCGCATAAAGTCATCGGCACCTTCTACCTGCTGGCCGGGGTGTTCGCCTACGCGGTCGGCCAGAGCCTGGGCAACATCACCCTGCTGGCGACCCTGGTGCTGATTGCCGGCATGTGCGTGAACGGTGCGCAGTCGGCCATGCCCTCGCTGGCCGCGCGCTTCTACCCGACCCAAGGGCGTGCCACCGGCGTTTCCTGGATGCTCGGCATCGGTCGTTTCGGCGCGATCCTCGGTGCCTGGATGGGCGCGACCCTGCTGGGCCTGGGCTGGAACTTCGAGCAGGTGCTGACCGCGCTGGTGATCCCGGCCGGGCTTGCCACCGTGGCGGTGATCGTCAAAGGCGTCGTCAGCCACGCCGACGCGACCTGATCCACCCCGACGCTCGATTTGCCTTCCGTGGGAGCGGGCTTGCCCCGCGATAGCGTTGTGCCAGAAACATCGTAGTCGCGGGGCAAGCCCGCTCCCACAAGGAATTACATTTTGTTCGATAATCGAACAGTTAGTCGATTATCGGATTGTAGCGACCCAAACCCCGCCTTAATCTGGAACCCATACCGGCGCCGCCCAAGGCGCCTTGCACACCGACCTCGACTCAGCATATCCAGGAGTCTGCAATGGCTGAAATCCTCTCGCTCCACGACGCCGTGAAGCAGTTCGTCCACGACGGTGACAGCGTCGCCCTCGAAGGCTTCACCCACTTGATTCCCACTGCCGCAGGGCATGAAATCATCCGTCAGGGCAAGAAAGAGCTGACCCTGGTACGCATGACGCCTGACCTGATCTACGACCAGCTGATCGGCGCCGGTTGTGCCCGCAAACTGATTTTCTCCTGGGGTGGCAACCCTGGCGTCGGCTCGCTGCACCGCCTGCGCGACGCGGTAGAGAAACAGTGGCCGCACGCGATGGAAATCGAGGAGCACAGCCACGCGGACCTGGCCAACGCCTACGTTGCCGGTGCCTCGGGCCTGCCGTTTGCGGTGCTGCGTGCCTACGCCGGCTCCGACCTGCCCAAGGTCAACCCGCTGATCAAGAGCGTTACCTGCCCGTTCACCGGTGAAGTGCTCGCCGCCGTGCCTTCGGTACGCCCGGACGTCACCGTGATCCACGCGCAGAAAGCCGACCGCAAGGGCAACGTGCTGCTCTGGGGCATCCTTGGGGTGCAGAAGGAAGCGGCCCTGGCGGCCAAGCGCTGCATCGTCACCGTCGAAGAGATCGTCGATGACCTCAATGCACCGATGAACGCCTGCGTACTGCCGACCTGGGCACTGTCGGCGGTCTGCCTGGTGCCTGGCGGCGCCCACCCGTCCTACGCCCACGGTTACTACGAGCGTGACAACCGCTTCTACCAGGCCTGGGACCCGATTGCCCGCAGTCGCGAAACCTTCAGCGCCTGGATCGACACCTACATTCGCGGCACCGCCGACTTCAACGAATTCAAGGCAAAACTGGCCAGCGCTTCGGAGGCTGCACAATGAGCTACTCCACCAATGAAATGATGACCGTCGCCGCAGCCCGTCGTCTGCGCAATGGTGCCGTATGCTTCGTCGGCATCGGCCTGCCGTCCAAGGCTGCCAACCTGGCCCGCCTGACGTCCTCGCCGGATGTGGTACTGATCTACGAATCCGGTCCGATCGGTGCCAAGCCGAGCGTGCTGCCGCTGTCCATCGGTGATGGCGAGCTGGCCGAAACCGCCGACACCGTGGTGCCGACCGGCGAGATCTTCCGCTACTGGCTGCAGGGCGGACGCATCGACGTGGGCTTCCTCGGTGCTGCCCAGGTCGACCGCTTCGGCAACATCAACACCACCGTGGTCGGTGACTACCATCAACCGAAGGTGCGCTTGCCAGGTGCCGGCGGGGCGCCGGAGATTGCCGGTTCCGCCAAGCAGGTGCTGATCATCCTCAAACAGTCCAACCGCGCCTTCGTCGACAAGCTCGACTTCATCACCTCGGTCGGTCATGGCGAGGGTGGCGATTCGCGTCAGCGCCTGGGCCTGCCAGGCCAGGGGCCGGTGGGCATCATCACCGACCTGTGCATCATGGAGCCGGAAGCCGGCACCAACGAGTTCATCGTCACCGCGATCCATCCGGGCGTGACCCGCGAGCAGATCATCGCAGCGACCGGCTGGGCCATCCGCTTTGCCGACAACGTCGAGACCACCGCCGAACCGACCGAGGTCGAACTCAGCGCCTTGCGTGACCTGGAAGCGCGCACCGCCGCCGCCCACGGCCAAGCGCCAGGAGAAGCCTGATGCGTGACGTATTTATCTGCGACGCCATTCGCACCCCCATCGGCCGCTTCGGCGGCGCCTTGGCCGGCGTACGCGCCGACGACCTGGCGGCGGTGCCGATCAAGGCGCTGATCGAGCGCAACCCACAGGTGCAGTGGGAGCAGCTGGACGAAGTGTTCCTCGGCTGCGCCAACCAGGCCGGTGAAGACAACCGCAACGTCGCACGCATGGCGCTGCTGCTGGCCGGCCTGCCGGACAGCGTGCCGGGCGTGACCCTCAACCGCCTCTGCGCCTCGGGCATGGATGCCGTCGGTACGGCGTTCCGAGCCATCGCCAGCGGCGAGATGGAGCTGGCGATTGCCGGCGGTGTCGAGTCGATGTCCCGTGCACCGTTTGTCATGGGCAAGGCCGACAGCGCCTACTCGCGCAACATGAAGCTGGAAGACACCACCATCGGCTGGCGCTTCATCAACCCGTTGATGAAAGCCCAGTACGGCGTCGATGCCATGCCGCAGACCGCCGACAACGTGGCTGACGACTACCAGGTCTCGCGCGCCGACCAGGACGCCTTCGCCCTGCGCAGCCAGCAGCGCACGGCGGTGGCCCAGGCCGCCGGTTTCTTCGCCGAAGAAATCGTGCCGGTGCGTATCGCCCACAAAAAAGGCGAGACCCTGGTCGAACACGACGAGCACCCACGGGCTGACACCACCCTCGAAGCCCTGGCCCGGCTCAAGCCGGTCAACGGCCCGGACAAGACCGTCACCGCCGGCAATGCCTCGGGCGTCAACGACGGTGCTGCGGCGCTGATCCTGGCTTCGGCCGAGGCAGTGAAAAAACACGGCCTGACCCCACGTGCCCGGGTCCTGGGCATGGCCAGTGCCGGCGTTGCGCCGCGGGTCATGGGTATCGGTCCGGTGCCTGCGGTACGCAAGCTGACCGAGCGCCTGGGCGTGGCGGTCAGCGACTTCGATGTCATCGAGCTCAACGAAGCCTTCGCCAGCCAGGGCCTGGCCGTGCTGCGCGAACTGGGCCTGGCCGACGATGCGCCGCAGGTCAACCCCAACGGTGGCGCCATTGCCTTGGGCCACCCCCTGGGCATGAGTGGCGCACGCCTGATCCTCACCGCTTTGCACCAGTTGGAGAAGTCCGGCGGTCGCAAGGGCCTGGCGACCATGTGCGTCGGCGTAGGGCAGGGCCTGGCCCTGGCCATCGAGCGAGTGTGAACCAATGACTCCGGTCGGGTGGCCCCCACGCAGGGTCACTCGTCCGGGGTGATTGTTTGTGGAACGAGAGTGTTACTGAATGTGTCTAGACTCCAGTAACCCTCTCCAGGAGTGAAATGCCATGACAACAGCCTATTACACCGGTGAGGAGCGCAGTAAGCGTATCTTCGCCATCGTCGGTGCCTCTTCGGGCAACCTGGTGGAGTGGTTCGACTTCTATGTCTATGCCTTCTGCGCCATCTACTTCGCCCCGGCGTTCTTTCCTTCCGACGATCCGACCGTGCAGTTGCTCAACACCGCCGGGGTATTCGCCGCCGGGTTCCTGATGCGACCCATCGGTGGCTGGCTGTTCGGCCGGGTGGCCGACCGACATGGCCGCAAGAATTCGATGGTGATCTCGATCCTGATGATGTGCGCAGGCTCGCTGGTCATCGCCTGCCTGCCGACCTACGCCTCGATCGGCGCCTGGGCGCCGGCGCTGCTGTTGTTGGCGCGGCTGTTCCAGGGCCTGTCGGTGGGCGGTGAATACGGCACCACGGCCACCTACATGAGTGAAGTGGCCCTGCGCGGCCAGCGCGGTTTCTTCGCCTCGTTCCAGTACGTGACCCTGATCGGCGGCCAGTTGCTGGCGGTGCTGGTGGTGGTCATCCTCCAGCAACTGCTCAGCGAGGATGAACTGCGCGCCTGGGGCTGGCGGATTCCGTTCGTGGTCGGGGCGGTTGCAGCCGTGATCTCGCTGTACCTGCGCCGTTCGCTGGAAGAAACCAGCAGCGCCGAAACCCGCAACGACAAGGAAGCCGGCAGCGTGGCCGGATTGTTCCGACATCACAGCGCAGCGTTCATCACAGTGCTTGGCTACACCGCCGGCGGTTCGCTGATTTTCTATACGTTCACCACCTACATGCAGAAGTACCTGGTGAACACCGCGGGCATGAACGCCAAGACTGCCAGCTTCATCATGACCGGCGCGCTGTTCCTGTACATGTGCATGCAGCCGTTCTTCGGCATGCTCTCCGACCGCATCGGCCGGCGTAATTCGATGTTGCTGTTCGGCGCCCTGGGCACTGTGTTCACCGTGCCGATCCTGATGGCCCTGAAGACGGTCAGCAGCCCGTTCCTGGCCTTCGTGCTGATTACCCTGGCGCTGTGCATCGTCAGTTTCTATACCTCGATCAGCGGCCTGGTGAAGGCCGAGATGTTCCCGCCGCAGGTCCGAGCCCTGGGTGTGGGTTTGGCCTACGCGGTGGCCAACGCGATGTTCGGTGGCTCGGCCGAGTACGTGGCGCTGGGGCTGAAATCACTGGGGATGGAAAACACCTTTTACTGGTACGTTACCGCCATGATGGCCATTGCGTTCCTGTTCAGCCTGCGTCTGCCCAAGCAAGCGGCCTACCTGTACAACGATCATTGACCTGTTGAAGGACTTGTAGATGAACCCGAGACCGGGCAATCAGCTGTTCGATGCCTACTTCACCGCGCCCGCCATGCGCGAGGTGTTTTCCGACCGTGGCCGGGTGCAGGGCATGCTCGATTTCGAGGCCGCCCTGGCCCGTGCCGAAGCCGCCGTCGGGGTGATTCCCCAGCTGGCGGTGGCGCCGATCGAGACCGCCTGCCGGGCCGGGCACTTCGATTTCGCCGCCCTGGCAGAGGCCATCGCCATTGCCGGCAACTCTGCGATTCCGCTGGTCAAGGCGCTGGGCAAGGTGATCGCCAGCGACGTGCCCGAGGCCGAACGTTATGTGCACCTGGGCGCTACCAGCCAGGATGCCATGGACACTGGCCTGGTCCTGCAATTGCGGGTGGCGTTGGCGCTGATCGAAGCCGATGTGCAACGTCTGGCCGATGCGCTGGCGCGTCAGGCCCAGGCCCATGTCGATACACCGCTGGCCGGACGCACCTGGCTGCAACATGCCACGCCGGTCACCCTGGGGATGAAGATCGCCGGCTGGCTGGGCGCCTTGACCCGCCATCGCCAGCGCCTGCAGGAGCTCAAGCCGCGCCTGCTGACCCTGCAATTCGGTGGCGCTTCCGGCACCCTGGCGGCCCTGGGCGACCAGGCCCTGCCGGTGGCCGAAGCACTGGCTAAAGAGTTGGACCTGCACCTGCCGGAACAACCCTGGCACACCCAGCGCGATCGCCTGGTGGAGTTCGCTTCAGTACTGGGCCTGATCGCCGGTAGCCTGGGCAAGCTGGGTCGCGATGTCAGCCTGTTGATGCAGACCGAGGCGGCGGAAGTGTTCGAACCCTCGGCCCCGGGCAAGGGCGGTTCCTCGACCATGCCGCACAAGCGCAACCCGGTGGGCGCTGCGGTATTGATCGGCGCCGCGACGCGGGTGCCGGGGCTGGTGTCGACGATGCTCGCGGCCATGCCCCAGGAGCACGAACGCAGCCTGGGCCTGTGGCATGCCGAGTGGGAAACCCTGCCGGAGATCTGCTGCCTGGTGTCCGGCGCCTTGCGCCAGGCCCAGGTCATCGCCGATGGCCTGCAGGTGGATGCCGCACGCATGCGCCACAACCTCGACCTGACCCAGGGCCTGGTGCTGGCCGAAGCGGTCAGCATCGTCCTGGCCCAGCGCCTGGGCCGCGACCACGCCCATCACTTGCTGGAAACCTGCTGCAAGCGTGCAGTGGCCGAACACCGTCACCTGCGCGCCGTGCTCGGCGACGATCCGCAGGTGAACGCCGAACTCTCGGCGGACGAACTCGATCGCCTGCTCGATCCCGCCCATTACCTCGGCCAGGCTCGCGCCTGGGTCGAGCGGGCGCTGGCCGAACATCACCAATCCAATGCCTGAGGAGGCTGAAGTGGCACAGGTACAACTCGAAGGTGGCGTACTCAACTATCAACTCGACGGCCCTGAAGGCGCGCCGGTGCTGGTGCTGTCCAACTCCCTGGGCACCAACCTGCACATGTGGGACACCCAGGTGCCGGCCTTCGCCGCGCACTTTCGCGTGCTGCGTTACGACACCCGTGGCCATGGCGGCTCGCTGGTAACCGAAGGCCCCTACAGCATCGAACAGCTGGGCCGGGATGTGCTGGCATTGCTCGATGCCCTGAAGATCGAACGTGCGCACTTCTGTGGCCTGTCCATGGGCGGCCTGATCGGCCAGTGGCTGGGGATCAATGCCGGTGAGCGCCTGAACCGGCTGATCGTTTGCAACACGGCGGCGAAGATCGGTGGCCCGGAGACCTGGAACCCGCGCATCGAGACAGTCCTGCGCGATGGCCAGAAAGCCATGGTCGACCTGCGTGACGCCTCGATCCAGCGCTGGTTCACGCCTGACTACGCGGCGGCCCATCCGGACCAGGCCAAGCGCATCACCGACATGCTGGCGGCCACCTCGCCCCAGGGCTACGCAGCCAACTGCGGCGCCGTGCGCGATGCCGATTTCCGTGACCAACTGGGCGAAATTCGCGTACCGCTGCTGGCGATTGCCGGTAGCGAAGATGCGGTGACCCCGCCGTCGGGCAGCCTGTTCATCCAGGAGCATGTGGTCGGTGCCGAATACGCCGAGTTCCGCGCGGCGCACCTGTCCAACGTCGAAGTCGGCGAGCCGTTCAGCCGCCGTGTCATCGATTTTCTGCTGGCCCGCTGAGGAGCGCGATTCGTGGACGAGAAACAACGTTATGAAGAGGGCATGAAGGTACGGCGCGCGGTGCTGGGCGATGCCCATGTCGAGCGCAGCCTGAACAACCTCAATGACTTCAACGGCGAGTTCCAGGAGATGATCACCCGCCATGCCTGGGGCGACATCTGGACCCGCCCGGGCCTGCCACGGCATACCCGCAGCCTGATCACCATCGCCATGCTGATCGGCATGAACCGCAATGAAGAACTCAAGCTGCACCTGCGGGCCGCCGCCAACAATGGCGTGACCCGTGAGGAGATCAAGGAAGTGCTGATGCAGAGCGCGATCTACTGCGGCATCCCGGCGGCCAATGCGACCTTCCACCTGGCCGAGTCGGTGTGGGATGAGCTGGGCGTCGAGTCCAGAGAGTAAGTCAATTGCGGGGCAAGCCCGCTCCCACAGAGCAGACCTGTGGGAGCGGGCTTGCCCCGCGATGACCCCCAATGCTTCTACCGGATCGCCACCGGCCCCACATTGCGCTCGATCGCCCGTTTCAGTTCCGGGCACAGCCCCAGCAGGAACGCCAGCTCCGCCACCACGAACAACGGCCCGATGATCAGTCCGCTGATATCGTCGACAAAGGCCGGTTTGCGCCCTTCATAGTGGTGACCGATGAACTGGATCACCCAGCCGGCGACGAACAGCCCCAGCCCCGCACTCAACCAGACCATCGTGCTTTGCTGCGCCAGCACCTGGCCTAGCCACAGGCACAGGCCCAGCAACAAGCCCATGACCAGGCCGAAACGCTGGTCCAGGCGCAGGTAGAACCAGGCCGACACCATCGCCACCAGCATTGCCGGCGACAGCCACATGCCGGCCAGATCCAGCCCCGGACGGGACAGCAGTACCGTCACCGCCACCACGATCATCGGGATGCCGACGAAGTGGGTGGCAATGTTGCGCGGGTCGCGGTGGTAGGCGGCGTATTGACTGAGGTGTTCGACCAGGTTTTTCATTATTGTTCCTCCTGTAGGGTGGCCTGAGCATGCCCTGCAGGCATTGCGGCTGTCTGTCGGCTAGCCGACAGAGTTGACCTTCGAGGCGTTATGAGCACCGATCCCACCTGGCGCGACACCCTGCTCCAGGGCCACTGGTTCAAGCATCTGCCACGTTTCCTTCAGGATAGCCTGCTGGATCTTTCCCGGCAGCGCGAGCTGGTGTCCGGGCAGTTCCTGTTCCAGCGCGGCGACCCGCCTTGCGGCCTGTACGCGGTGCTCGACGGGGCGATGCGGGTGGGGGCGGTCAGCCACGAGGGCAAGGAGGCCTTGCTGACGTTGGTGGAGGCGCCGCAGTGGTTCGGCGAGATCAGCCTGTTCGACGGTCAGCCGCGCACCCATGACGCCCAGGCCGAAGGCGCGACGCGGTTGTTGTGGGTACCGCAGGCGCAGCTGCTGGCCTTGCTGGACCAATACCCTTGCCACTGGCGCGACGTTGCCTTGCTGATGAGCCAGAAGCTGCGCCGGCTGTTTGTCGCGCTCGAGCAACAGAGCCTGCTGGCGGCGGCCCCACGGGTCGCCCACCGGCTGTTGCAGATCGCGGCCGGTTACGGTGAGGTGGACGATACCCGGCGCCTGCTGCAACTGTCCCAGGAGCAACTGGCGCTGATGCTGTCGCTGTCACGCCAGACCACCAACCAGATCCTCAAGTCGCTGCAACAGGAAGGGGCGTTGCGCCTGGGCTATGGCGAGATCGAGATTCTCGACCTCGCCCGCCTGCAGGCCCTGGCTAGTCCGGCTGGAACGGCGACTCGCTGAGAATCACCCCGGTCTCTTCGACGTACTTCTGCCATTCGCCCAGCAGTGCTTGCAGTTTCTCGGGCTGGCTGGCCGCCAGGTCGTCGATTTCGCCCGGGTCGCTGGCCAGGTCGTACAGTTGCCAGGTGGCAGGGCCCACCGGCCCCGGGATGTAGACCGCCTTCCACTGGCCCTGGCGAATGGCCCGACGACCGAACAACTCCCAGCCGGTGACGGTGCGTTCGTCATGCACCTGCTCGGTTTCCCCCGACAGGTAGCCCAGCCACGACTTGCCGCGCAGCGGCGCGACATCGCGACCGCGCCAGCGCTTGCCGGGGTGGCGCACGCCGGCAAGGTCGAGCAGGGTCGGGGTAATGTCCATCACTGTGCTGAACTGATGGCTGATCTGCTTCTGCCGGGCCAGGGCCGGGTAGTGCAGCAGGGCCGGCACGCGAATGCCGCCTTCGCTGGTGAAGGCCTTGTACAGCCGCGACGGCGCGGTGGCCGCCTGGGCCCACTGCGGGCCATACCAGACGTAGGAGTTGGCCCGGCCGATGTTCTCCAGGCTGTTGTCGTAACGCTGGTCCAGGTAGCTGGCCAGGTGCGGACCGAACTTGGGGAAGGCTTCGAGCAGCGCCCCTTCGGCGCCGTTGTCGGACATGAACAGCACCAGGGTGTTGTCCAGCTGGCCCTGGTTGCGCAGGTAATCCAGGACCCGGCCGATGTTCCAGTCCATGCGCTCGACCATCGCCGCGTAGACCTCCATGGAGCGCGCCGAGCGCTGGCGTTGCTCATCGCTGAGGCTGGCCCAGTGGTTGTCGACCGGGTGGGCACGGGTGTCGGCCTTGATCAGGCCCAGCTCGCGCAGTTTTTCCAGGCGCTCCTGGCGCAGCACTTCGGGACCTGCGTCGTAGCGCCCCTTGTAGCGGGCGACCACCTCGGCCGGCGCCTGCAACGGCCAGTGTGGTGCCGAGAAGGGCAGGTAGGCGAAGAACGGGCGGCTCTGGTCGCGCGCCTTGAGGTATTCGAGCAGCTTGTCGCCGAAGGCGTCGGAGGAATAGAAACCCTCGGGCAGGTGCTCGACGAAGGTCTGGTCTTCGATGTACAGCGCCGGGGTGGACTTGAGCAGGCGCGGGGTCTGTTCGTCGTAGGTCGGCTCGAAGCCATAGTGGTTGGCCGCCCCGGGCAGCAGGGCGAAGGAGCGCTCGAAGCCACGGGCGTGGGGCGCAAGCTCGGCTTTCAGGCCCAGGTGCCACTTGCCGCTCATCAGGGTCTGGTAGCCGGCTTCGCGCAGCAGCTCCGGCAGGGCCACCACGCGGTCGTTGAGGTAGCCTTCGTAGCCGGGCTTACCGATCAGCTCCGGGGTCAGGGCCTCGGCCATGGTGCCGATGCCGGCGATGTGGTGGTCGGTGCCGGTCAGCAGCATCGAGCGGGTCGGCGAGCAGGTCGGCGCGGTGTGGAAGTCGGTCAGGCGCAGGCCGGCGGTGGCCAGGGCGTCGAGGTTCGGGGTGGCGATTTCACCACCGAAGGCGCCGAGGTCGGAGAATCCCAGGTCATCGGCAACGATGACCAGAAAGTTGGGGCGTTGGCTCATGGTCGGTTCTCAATAGGCTAGATAGGACAGGGGCAGGTTGTTGATCTGTACCGGCGCGGCCGGCAGGTAGCGGGCGTCGGCGGTCAGTTCGTGCAGCAGTTCCTCGCGCAGGCGATGGAAATCCAGGCTGGCGCGCTGGCGCGGGTGCGGCAGGTCGATGTGCTTGATCTGCTTGATCCGCCCCGGTCGCGGTTCGAGCACCACGACCCGGTCGGCCAGGAACAGCGCTTCCTCGACATCGTGGGTGACCAGCAAGGTGGTGATCCGCGCCCGCTCGCGGATTGCCAGCAGCTCGTCCTGCATCTGCTGGCGGGTCAGGGCGTCGAGGGCGCCGAAGGGTTCGTCGAGCAGCAGGATCCGCGGACTGGCCACCAGGCCGCGGGCAATCGCCACACGCTGGGCCATGCCGCCGGAGAGCTGGTGCGGGTAGGCCTGGGTGAAGTCCTCAAGGCCCACCAGGGCGATGTAGTCGGCGATCCGCTGTTCCCGCTCGTGGGGTGGCAAGGCTTCGTTAACCAGGCCCAGGGCGATGTTTTCGCGCACGCTCAGCCAGGGGAACAGGCGATGTTCCTGGAACACGATGCCACGCTCGCGGCCGATGCCGGTCAGTGGCTGGCCGTCGATCAGGATCTGCCCCCGGTAGTCGTTGTCCAGGCCGATCAGCAGGCGCAACAAGGTGGATTTGCCGCAACCGCTGGCGCCGACGATGGCGACGAACTCGCCGTCGGCAATCTGCAGGTTGAAGTCGCGGATGGCCTCCAGCTCGCCGCCGGCTACCGCGAAGTGTTTGCCGATCTGATTGAAGCTGACCAAGGGATGGGCAATGGCATTCATGCTCGTCTCCAGCGCGTGGCACGCGATTCGATGTGTTGTCCGAGGGCGCCCAACAGCGCCCCGGTGAGGCCGACCAGGAGCATCCCGGCCATGATCAGGTCCATGCGCAACAGTTGCTGGGCGCCGATCATCAGGCTGCCGATACCGCCGCCCGAGGGCATGAAGTACTCGGCGCCGATGGTGCCGAGCCAGGCATAGATCAGGCCCACGCGCAGGCCGGCGAAAATGCCCGGTGCGGCGCCGGGCAGTACCAGGCGCAACAGGCGCTGGCGCAGGTCCAGGTGCAGCACCCGGGCGGCTTCGTCCAGTTGCGCCGAGCGCTGGGCGACGCTGCGCTGGGTGGCGATGAACAGCGGAAAGAACGCCGCAAGGCCCACGAACACCCATTTGGCCAGTTCGCCCAGGCCGAACCAGGCGGTGAGCAAGGGCACCCAGGCGAAGATCGCGATCTGCCGCAGGGCCGCCAGGGTGGGCGCCAGCAGGCGCTCGGCAGGCGCTGAAAGCCCAAGCCACAGCCCCAGGCCAAACCCCAGTCCGCCACCGAGCAGCAATCCCCCCAGGGCCCGGCCGACACTGACCACCAGGGCGGCAATCAACGAACCGTCGAGCACGCCTTGCCAGGTGGTGAGCAGCACCTGCCAGGGCGCCACGAGAATGTTGGCATCGACCCAGTGCAACTGGCTCGCCAGTTGCCAGGCCAGCAGCAGTGCCAGGGGCAGAAGCAGTGCCTGCAGGTGTTCGATACCTTGCAAGCGCTGCACCCGCAGCTGTGCGCCGGGGGGATGCGGCCAGTGCACCAGGCGCCGGTCCAGCCAGCCCAGGCCACGGTCCATGGCAAAGCCCAGCACACCGATGACGCCGATGCAGACGAAGACGATATCGAGCATGAACAACTGCCGGGCCCAGACCATCAGGTAGCCGATGCCTTCACTGGAGGCCAGCAGCTCCACTGCCAGAAGCGACGACCAGCCGGTGGCCAGGGCCAGGCGCACGCCGGCGAGGAAGGCGGGCAGGGCGGCGGGCAAGATCAGTTTGCTGATCAGCAGGTGTCCGGGGAGTTGCAGCACGGCAGCGGCTTCGCGCAAGCGCGGCTGGGCATCGCGCACGCCGACCAGGGTATGCAGGGTGACCGGCACGATGATCGCCTTGACCAGCACCACCAGCTTGAGCAATTCGCCGATGCCGAACAGCACCATGAACAGCGGCACCCAGGCCAGGGTCGGAATCTGCGCCAGGGCGTTGAAGGTCGGTAGCACCAGGCGTTCGGCGCGGCGACTGAAGCCCAGCCAGGCGCCGAGCAGCGCACCGCTGGCGACCCCGGCCAGCAGCCCGACCAGCAGGCGTTGCAGGCTGATTGCCAGGTGCGACCACAGCTCGCCGTGGCTCAGCTCCAGGGCACTCTGCCAGACCAGGCTGGGCGCCGGCAGAATCTGCTCGCTCATCCACCGGTTGCTACTGGCCAGCCACCACAACAGGGCCAGGCCCAGCGGCACGATCCAGCCTTGCAGGCGTTGCCATGGCAGTGTGTGCAGGCGCCGCGTGGCGGGGGCCAGGGGCAGGCTAGAGACGGAAACTTGAGCCATGGCGGACCTCCGTGGATTGGCTATTTGTATATTCCTTTCGGATATATTTTTCTAAAAATAAATTCGAATAGGTGATAAGAGCCTGCATTTAAAGCACTGCGCCAGACCGACATCCAATGCCTTCGAGGCATATTTTTCCTGCGCCGAATGCATCCCCGGCGCGGAGTCCCGTGAGGGTGTACTTATGTTTTTTTATTATTAAAATGTAATTTATTAGTATTTATTTATCGGTTTGGGATCTGGTTAGCGTGGCCGCACCACTACAAGGAGTCGCGTGCCATGAACCTGTCGATCAACCGTGTTTTCAGTCTGTTCGCCGCCCCCGCCCTGGCAGCCGTGGTCGGTTGGCTGCCGCCGCTGGCCCAGGCCGCTGCGGTCAAGGAAATCCGCATTGCCGTGCCGGACTTGAGTGCCGGCACGAAGCACTCCGGAGGCGGGGTCAGCGATGTGCTGCGCAATCAGCAGTTGCTGGAAAAGGCCTTTGCCGCCGATGGCATCAAGATCCAGTGGAACTACTTCAAGGGCGCGGGCCCGGTGATCAACGAAGCCTTTGCCAACGGCCAGGTCGACTTCGCCTACCTGGGCGACCTGGCGGCCATCATCGGCAAGGCCAACGGCGTCGACACGCGCCTGCTGGCCGCCACCGGGCGCGGCATCAAGCATTACCTGGGCGTGGTGCCCGGCAGCGGCATCAAGACCCTGCAGGACCTCAAGGGCAAGCGCGTGGCGATCTTCCGTGGTACCGCGAGCCAGTTGTCCTTCGATGCCGCCCTGGCCAGCCAGGGCCTGAGCGAGAAGGACTTCAAAGTCATCAACCTCGATTTCAACGCCTCGATCGCCGCTCTGGCGGCCCGGCAGATCGATGCCACCTGGGGGCTGTCGGGGTTGAACGCCCTGCAGGCGCGCGGCCTGGCGGACTTGCCGCTGAATACCCGTGACCTGGGGGGCGCCGGCAGTATCCAGGCGGTGCTGGTGGGTTCCGGTGCCTTCGTCGATGCCCACCCCGAGCTGGTCGAGCGCCTGCTCGATGCCCAGCAGCAGGCGGTGCAGTGGTTGAGCGAGGAGGGCAACAAGCAGGCCTACATCCAGCTGGTGTCGGAGCTGGCCAGTTACCCGCCGGTGATCCTGCAGCGTGACCTGCAGGACGAGCCGCTTGCGCAGACCTTTCGTTCCAGCCTCGACCAGCCGTTCCTCGACCAGCTCCAGGCGTCGGTCGACCTGGCCGCCGAGCAGCGCCTGATCCGCAAGCCGTTCAAGGTCGCCCAGTGGCTGGCGCCCCAGGCTATCCAGCCAGCCGCTGCGCCGCTGGCTGCCGATCGAGGCTGACCAGGGTATCGATCATCGCCCGCGCCGCGGGCGACAGGCGATAACCGCTGCGGCTGACAATGCCGCAGCGGGCATTGAGGCTGTCGAGGTTGGCCGGCAGGTTGCGCCAGTGCAGACGTACCAGGCGGCCCTGCTGAATGTCTTCGGCGAAGGCTTCCTCGGTACCGATGCCGATGGCGTCGCTGCCCAGCACCCGGCGTACCAGGGTCGGCAAATGTTCAGTCTGTATCTGCGGAACGAAGTCGGTCTTGCCGCTCAGGTTGGCCAGCAGCTTGCGCACGCCCGGCGGGATCAAGGTGGTGGCCAGCGGATAGTCGAACATGTCGTTGGTCGACAGGCTGTCCTTGGCCAGCAAGGGATGCCCGGGGCGGCAGAAGAACAGGCCGCGACGGGGGCTCAGGGGCAGGGTATGGAAGTTGGGATCGGCTTCGAACTGGCGGATATCGGCGACGAAGAATTCAATTTCCTCGCGGTTCAACGCCCTGCCGAGCTTTTCCCAGTTATCCACTTCGAGACGGGTGCGCACCTTGGGGTGGGCGTCGAGAAACTGCGCCAGCGCCTGGGGCACCAGTTGCACCGCCGGTGCGGGCCCGCAACCGAAATGCAGTTCGCCGGCATCGAGCTTGGTCATCTCCAGCACTTCGCTGCTCAACAACGCCGCCCCCTGGACCAGGCGCAAGGCGTGCTGCAGCACCACCTGGCCTTCGGGCGTTGGGCGCAGGTCCTTGTTGCCACGGTCCACCAGCACGCAACCGAACTCCTGCTCCAGGCCCTGGATGCTGCGGCTGAAGGCGGGCTGGGTGATGCCCATGGCGTCGGCGGCACGCACGAAGCTGCGGTGTTCGTTGAGGGCGATGAAGTAACGCAGTTGGCGAAGATCCATATGCTTTCCCGGCATTCCAAAAATACGGCGAAGGTATTTGCCGCCACGAAGGCTCAGGTTTTAAATGCAAGCTCTTATTCCGTCAATGAAGCACGTATCAATTTGTTAGAGCTTATTTGCATATTGATAGTGCAAGTGTTTCATCGGCATTTTTCCCAGAGCAGCCAGATGAGGGTCGTACCATGAGCAATGCCGCACACGCCGTAGCAGCCGTCAGCCATGTGCTGGACATCCACCCGGTGGCTGGACGCATCGGCGCCGAGATTCGCGGGGTGCAATTGAGCGCCGACCTCGAGCCCGCGGTGATCGAGGCCATCCAGGCCGCGCTGGTGGCGCACAAGGTGGTGTTCTTCCGCGCCCAGCACCACCTCGATGACCAGGGCCAGGAAGCCTTCGCCCACCTGCTTGGCGAGCCGATCGCCCACCCCACCGTGCCGGTGCGCGACGGCACGCGCTTTCTGCTGGAACTGGACGGCGGCGAAGGGCGCCGGGCCAACTCCTGGCACACCGACGTGACCTTCGTCGACGCCTATCCCAAGGCCTCGATCCTGCGCTCGGTGGTGGCGCCGGAATCGGGCGGTGACACCGTCTGGGCCAACACGGCATCGGCCTACCAGGACTTGCCGGCGGAACTGCAGGCCCTGGCTGACCAGCTCTGGGCCGTGCACAGCAACGAGTACGACTATGCAGGGGCCAAGCCGAATGTCACGCTGGAGCAGCAGGAAAGCTACCGCCGGATCTTCACCTCGACCGTGTATGAAACCGAGCACCCGGTTGTGCGGGTACATCCGGTCAGCGGCGAGAAAACCCTGCTGCTCGGGCACTTCGTCAAACGCCTGAAGGGCTATTCGCAGTTCGACTCCACGCACCTGTTCAACCTGCTGCAGAGCCATGTCACTCGCCTGGAAAACACCGTGCGCTGGCGTTGGCAGGCGGGCGACGTGGCGATCTGGGACAACCGCGCCACCCAGCATTACGCCGTCGATGACTACGGCACCCAGGGCCGGGTGGTGCGGCGGGTGACCTTGCAGGGCGATGTGCCGGTTGGCGTTGGCGGGCAGCGCAGCCGGACCACGCGCGGGGTGTGAGGCCAATCGCGGGGCAAGCCCGCTCCCACAGGATGAACTGCACCCCAAAAGTTGGACACTGGGGGGCAGTTCAGGACCTCTGTGGGAGCGGGCTTGCCCCGCGATGCATTAAAGGATGCTTATGGGGTAGCTGATGATCAGGCGGTTCTCGTCGAAGGCATTGGTGCTGTAGTCGCGGCGCATGGTCGAGTTGCGCCATTTGACCGACAGGTTTTTCAGGCTCCCGGACTGGATCACATAGGCCAGTTCCGATTCCCGCGCCCATTCCTCGCCATCGGTGATCGCCCCGGTGTGCACGTTGTCACCGCTGATGTAGCGGTTCATCAAGGTCAGGCCAGGCACGCCGACGCCGGCGAAGTTGAAGTCGTGACGCACCTGCCAGGAGCGCTCCCGGGCATTGTCGAAGCTGGAGTTGTAGCTGTCGTTGGCCAGGGTGCCACCGCTGGTGCCATTGACCCGCATCCAGCCATCGTCGCCGCTGACGCGCTGCAGGCCGACATAGAAGGTGTTGCTGCCATAGCGGGCCGAGAGCAGGGCCGAGGCGGTGCGGTTGTCCAGCTCACCGGCGCGTTCGGCGCCATCTTCCTTGCCGATGAAATAACCGAGGTTGGCGCCCAGGGTCCAGTCGCCCAGGGGCTGGCTGTGCACCAGGTTGATGTACTGCTGGTTATAGATGTCCTTGAGCTCGGCGTTCCACAGGCCGATCAGTGTGCGCTTGTCGTTGAAGCTGTATTCGCCACCGGCAAAATTGAAGCGGTCGGAGGTGAAGGCCGGCCGGCCGTTCAACGACATGTCTTCCATGCTCGCGTCGTTGCGCGGGCTGTTGGCGCGGAACTGGCCGGCATAGAGGGTCAGGCCGGCGATTTCCTGGGAGGTGACCTGCCCGCCACGGAAGGTCTGCGGCAGCGAGCGGCCGTCATCCGAGCGCAGGATCGGCAGCACCGGCATCCATTCGCCGACCTTGAGCTCGGTGTTGGAGACCTTGGCCTTGAGTGCCACGCCCAGGCGCCCGAAATCATCGGCCGGGCGACCGTCGTCATGCACCGGCAACAGCTGGGTATTGGTCGTGCCGCGGCCACCATCGAGCTTGACCGAATACAGGCCCAGCACATCGACACCGAAACCGACCAGGCCCTGGGTAAACCCGGAGCGGGCATCGAGGATGAAACTCTGGGTCCATTCCTCGGCCTTGCCCTGGGGGTTGGCCGGGTCGACGAAATTGCGGTTGATATAGAAATTGCGCAGGTTGAGGCTGGCCTTGGCATCTTCGACAAAGCCCCCTTCGGCCGCGAACGCGGGCAGGGTGCAAGTCATGGCCAGCAGGCCTGGAAGCAGGTGTCGTGCGGGTGGGAGTGCGGTCATCTTGTGTGTGTCTCTTGTTTTTATGTAAGCCGAAGCCATCCGCTGCGACGGTTGAAGGTCGCAGGCCGGGCATCGATCTTGGGGTTACAAGCTGGGAACAGCTGAGAAAGGATGGTGCGGCGACGGGCAGGGGGAATCAATTCGTTACAGGCGGAACTGGGCGATAATCGAACGTTAACTGTTTGGTTAGTTTTTACGGCAATCGCGGGGCAAGCCCGCTCCCACAGACCTGTAGGAGCGGGCTTGCCCCGCGATCGAACACATAAAAAAAGCCCACCTCGAAGGTGGGCTCTTTCATGCAACGGTCAATCAGCTTTTCGACGCCTCGGCTTGCGCCTGCTGCTGCGCCTGGCCGGTCTGCTCGTACCAGCCGCCACCGAGGGCCTTGTACAGGTTGACCTCGCTGACCAGCTGCGACAGGCGGTCAGTGATCAACGACTGCTGGCTGTTGAACAGCTGACGCTGGGCGTCGAGGAAGGTCAGGTTGCTGTCGACACCGATACGGTAGCGACGCTCGGCCAGACGGTAGTAGTCCTGGTTGGCAGACACCAGGTCACGCTGGGCTTGCAACTGCTCGTTGAAGGTCTTGCGCGCGGCGAGGCCATCGGAGACTTCCTGGAAGGCGGTCTGGATGGTTTTCTCGTACTTGGCGACGTTGATGTCCTTCTGGATCTTCGAGTAGTCGAGGCTGGCACGCAGTGCCCCGGCGTTGAAGATCGGCAGGTTGATCTGTGGCTGGAACAGCCAGGTGCCCGAACCGCCCTTGAACAACCCGCTCATGTCCGGGCTGATGGTACCGGCGTTGGCGGTCAGGCTGATGCTCGGGAAGAACGCTGCGCGGGCGGCGCCGATGTTGGCGTTGGCGGCCTTGAGCAGGTGTTCGGCTTCCTGGATGTCCGGACGGCGCTGCAGCACGTCGGACGGCAGGCCCGCCGGTACTTCGGCCAGCAGGTCGCTGTCGAGGTCCTTGGCTGCTGGCAGGTTGTCCGGCAGGCCGGTGCCGATCAGCACGGCCAGGCTGTTCTGGTCCTGGGCCACCAGGCGCTGGTACTGGGCCAGGCGCACGCGGGCGCCCTCGACCGAGGTACGCGCCTGGCTCAGGTCCAGGGCCGAGGCGACACCCACTTCATTGCTGCGCAAGGTCAGCGCGTAGCTTTCCTCGTAGGTCTTGAGGGTGTTTTCGGTCAGCTGGAGCAGGTCCTGGTCGGCCTGCCAGGTGAAGTAGGCGTTGGCCACGCTGGCCACCAGGGCGATCTGGGTCGAGCGCCGCGCTTCTTCACTGGACAGGTAGATTTCCAGTTGCTGCTCGGTGAGGCTGCGCACGCGACCGAACAGGTCGAGTTCGTAGGCGCTCACCCCGAGGGTGGCCGAGTAGGTGCTGGTGATACCGGCTTCACCGGTCTGCGACATGTCGGCAGGCAGGCGTTGGCGATTGCCGCTGCCATTGGCGCTGACTGCCGGGAACAGGTCGGCCCGCTGGATGCGGTACTGCGCGCGGTAGGCATCGACGTTCAATGCCGCGACCTTGAGGTCGCGGTTGTTGACCAGCGCAGTCTGGATCAGTTGCTGCAGCGCCGGGTCATGGAAGAACTGACGCCAGCCCTGTTCGGCGGCGGCCACATCCGCCGACTCGGTCGGCGAATAGGCAGGGCCTTGCGGCCACTGCGCAGCCACCGGCGATTCCGGGGTCTGGTAGTCGGGGATCAGCGAGCAGCCGCCAAGAATGAAGGCGGTGACCGCCAGGGACAACAGGGACTTACTCATTGCCCGGCCTCATAGCGTGGAGTTTCAGGGGTGGCGTCTTCTTCGGGCTTCTTGCTGCCGAACATGGACGACACGGTCACGAAGAACAGCGGTACCCAGAAGATCGCCAGTACGGTGGCCGTCAGCATCCCGCCGATTACCCCGGTACCGATGGCGTGCTGGCTGCCGGAACCTGCGCCGCTGGAAGTAGCCAACGGTACCACGCCGAGGATGAACGCCAGCGAGGTCATGATGATCGGCCGCAGACGCATCCGGCAGGCTTCGATGGCGGCATCGACCAGGCTGCGGCCCTGCTCGTGCAGCTCCTTGGCGAACTCGACGATCAGGATCGCGTTCTTCGCCGCCAGACCGATGGTGGTCAACAGACCCACCTGGAAGTACACGTCGTTGGACAGGCCGCGCAGGCTGGTGGCCAGCAGTGCACCGATGATCCCCAGCGGTACCACGAGCATGACCGCGATCGGGATCGACCAGCTTTCATACAGCGCCGCCAGGCACAGGAACACCATCAGCAGCGACAGGGCGTACAGCGCTGGCGCCTGGGAGCCCGACAGGCGCTCCTCATACGACAGGCCGGTCCAGGAGTAACCGATGCCCTTGGGCAGTTGCGCGGCAATGCGCTCGACTTCGAGCATGGCTTCACCGGTACTGTAGCCAGGGGCTGGTGCACCGAGGATTTCCATGGCTTCTACGCCGTTGTAACGCGACAGCTTCGGCGCGCCGTAGATCCACTCGCCCTTGGCGAAGGAAGAGAACGGCACCATCTCGCCGGCGGCGTTGCGCACGTACCACTTCTGCAGGTCCTCGGGGCTCATGCGCGAACCGGCTTCACCCTGGATATAGACCTTCTTCACCCGACCGCGGTCGATGAAGTCGTTGACGTAGCTGGCACCCAGGGCAATCGACAGGGTGTTGTTGATGTCGGCGATAGTCACGCCCAGGGCGCTGGCACGTTCGTCATCGACGGTCAGCTGGTACTGCGGCTCGTCGTTCAGGCCGTTCGGACGCACGGCAGCCAGGACCTTGCTCTGTGCGGCCATGCCGAGGAACTGGTTGCGCGCTTCCATCAGCTTGTCGTGGCCGACGCCGGCACGGTCTTGCAGGAACACGTCGAAACCGGTGGCGTTACCCAACTCCAGTACCGCTGGCGGGGCGAAGGCGAACACCATGGCGTCGCGGAAGGTGAAGAAGTGCTGCTGGGCACGGGCGGCCAGGTTGAACACGTTGTTCTCGGCGGAACGCTCTTCCCACGGCTTGAGCATGATGAACGCCATGCCCGAGCTCTGGCCGCGACCGGCGAAGTTGAAGCCGTTGACGGTGAACACCGAGGCAACGGTATCGGCTTCCTTGTCCAGCAGGTAGGCGCGCATCTCGTCGATCACCACCTGGGTCCGCTCGGCACTGGAGCCGGCCGGGGTCTGCACCTGGGCGAACAGAACGCCCTGGTCTTCCTCGGGGAGGAAGGCGGTGGGGATGCGGGTGAACAGCCAGATCATGCCGACCATGATCAGTACATAGGCCAGCAGGTACGGTGCCTTGTGCCGCAGGATATTGCCCACGCCACGCTCGTAGCTGCGCACGCTGCGATCGAAGTTGCGGTTGAACCAGCCGAAGAAACCGCGCTTGGCAACGTGATGCTCACCCTTGGCGATCGGCTTGAGCATGGTGGCGCACAGGGCCGGGGTGAAGATCAGGGCCACCACGACCGACAGGGCCATGGCCGAGACGATGGTGATCGAGAACTGCTTGTAGATCACACCGGTGGAACCACCGAAGAACGCCATCGGCAGCAGTACCGCCGAGAGCACCATGGCGATACCGACCAGGGCGCCCTGGATCTGGCCCATGGACTTCTTGGTCGCTTCCTTGGGGGACAGGCCCTCTTCGGCCATCACCCGCTCGACGTTTTCCACCACGACGATGGCGTCGTCCACCAGCAAGCCGATGGCCAGTACCATGCCGAACATGGTCAGGGTGTTGATGCTGAAGCCCGCCGCGGCGAGGATGCCGAAGGTGCCCAGCAGTACCACCGGTACAGTCATGGTGGTGATGATGGTGGCGCGGAAGTTCTGCAGGAACAGGTACATCACCAGGAACACCAGCACGATCGCCTCGATCAGGGTGTGGATGACCCCGCTGATCGATTCGGTCACCACTGGCGTGGTGTCATACGGGAATACCGCCTTCATGCCTTCCGGGAAGAACGGTTCCAGGTCGCTGATGGTCTTGCGCAGGGCCTTGGCGGTGTCCAGGGCGTTGGCACCGGTGGCCAGCTTGACCGCCAGGCCCGACGCCGGCTTACCGTTGAATTGGGCGCTGACTGCATAGTTTTCGCCACCGAGGCCGACCTTGGCGACGTCCTTGAGGCGTACCTGCGAGCCATCGCGGTTGACCTTGAGCAGGATGTTCTCGAACTGCTCGGCGGTCTGCAGGCGGGTCTTGCCGATGATGGTGGCGTTCAACTGGTTGCCGGGCAGGGCAGGCAAGCCACCGAGCTGGCCGGAGGACACCTGGACGTTCTGCGCGGCCACGGCGGTACGCACGTCGACCGGGGTCAGCTGGAACTTGTTCAGCTTGGCAGGGTCCAGCCAGATACGCATCGCGTACTGGGCACCGAACACCTGGAAGTCACCGACACCGGCGGTACGCGAGATCGGGTCCTGCATGTTGGACACGATGTAGTTGGCCAGGTCGTCCTTGGACATGCTGCCGTCTTCGGACACCAGGCCGATCACCAGCAGGAAGTTCTTCACCGCCTTGGTCACGCGGATACCCTGTTGCTGCACTTCTTGCGGCAGCAGCGGGGTGGCCAGGTTCAGCTTGTTCTGGACCTGGACCTGGGCGGTGTCGGGATTGGTCCCCTGCTCGAAGGTGGCGGTGATGGTCATGGTGCCGTCGGAGTTACTTTCCGACGAGACATAACGCAGGTTGTCGATACCGTTGAGCTGCTGCTCGATCACCTGCACCACGGTGTCCTGCACGGTCTGCGCCGAGGCGCCCGGGTAGGTCACGGCGATGGCGATGGCCGGCGGTGCGATGCTGGGGTACTGGTTGATCGGCAACTTCAGGATCGACAAGGCGCCGACCAGCATGATCACCAGGGCGATCACCCAGGCGAAGATCGGGCGATCGATAAAGAATCTCGACATGGTTTACTCCCCTTTGGCCCCTGCAGTCGATGCATTGGCCTGGGCTGGCTGTACAGGCTTGACGTTGGAGGCCGGGCTGGCCTTGACCTCGATGCCCGGCTTGACGAACTGCAGGCCTTCGGTGATCACCCGGTCGCCGGCGTTCAGGCCATCTTCGATCAGCCACTCGTTGCCGACGGTGCGGCTGGCCTTGAGCTGACGCAGCTCGACCTTGTTCTCCTGGTTGACCACCAGGGCGGTTGGCTGGCCCTTGAGGTCGCGGGTGATGCCCTGTTGCGGCGCCAGGATGGCCTGGGCGTTGACACCGGCCTTCAGGCGGGCGTGCACGAACATGCCGGGCAGCAGGTTGTGCTCGGGGTTCGGGAACACGGCGCGCAGGGTCACGGAACCGGTGGTCGGGTCTACCGAGACTTCCGAGAACTCCAGGCGACCTTCCTGGCGGTAGGTGCTGCCGTCTTCCAGGGTCAGGGTGACCTTGGCGGCGTTGTCGCCGACCTTCTGCAGCTGGCCGCTTTCCAGCTCGCGGCGCAGCTTGAGCAGCTCGGCCGAGGACTGGGTGACGTCGACGTAGATCGGGTCCAGCTGCTGGATCACCGCCATGGCTTCGGCCTGGCCATTGTTGACCAGGGCGCCTTCGGTCACGGCCGAGCGGCCGATGCGGCCGCTGAGCGGTGCCAGGACCTTGGTGTAGCGCAGGTCGATCTGGGCGCTGCGCAGCGCTGCCTCGGCCTGCAAACGTTTGGCTTGCGCATCGTCGTATTCCTGGCGGCTGACCGCCTGTTCGGCCACCAGCTGCTTGTAGCGCTCGGACAGCGAACGGGTCGACTGCAGGTTGGCCTGGGCGCTGGCCAGGGTCGCCTCGTACACCGACGGGTCGATCTGGTACAGCTGCTGGCCTTCCTTGACCTCGGTACCTTCCTTGAACAGGCGCTTGAGAATGATGCCGTTGACCTGTGGGCGGACCTCGGCGATGCGGTAGGCGGTGGTGCGCCCCGGCAGATCGGAGGTGAGGGTATAGGCCTGGGTTTGCAGGGTGACGACGCCGACCTGAGGAGCTTGCGCTGCGGGAGCTGCCTCTTCCTTTTTACAGCCGCTGAGCAGTGTTGCCAGGGCGACGGCGGATACCAGAGCGGTAACAGCTGGCTTGAATTGCATGAAGATCCTCGGGTCGCAAGAGCACAAGACGCTCAAGAATAGTGGAAAGGGTGCGAGAGAAAAAATGCTGTCGAGTAGATATTTAGCTTACTAAGGAATATACTTACATTCATGGTTGTTTGTAAATACCGTGCGGCATCGCCCCGGGCCGCCGCAAGCCCTGAAACTTATACATTCGGTAACAACCCCGAAGGTTGATCCGGCCTAGCCCCCAGGAGCCTGCACGCTTGCCTGGGCATTGATGAGGTTGTACTGCCATGGTCCGTCGAACCAAAGAGGAAGCCCAGGAGACCCGCGCCCAGATTCTCGAAGCGGCGGAAAAGGCTTTCTACAAGCGCGGGGTAGCGCGAACCACACTGGCCGACATCGCCAAGCTGGCGGGGGTTACCCGCGGTGCCATCTATTGGCATTTCAACGACAAGGCCGAGTTGGTCGAGGCCATGCTCGAAAGCCTGCGTGAGCCCCTTGATGCGCTCGCCAGGGCCAGTGAGAGCGAAGAAGAAGTCGACCCGCTGGGCTGCATGCGCAAGTTGCTGGTCCAGCTGATGCAGCAGATGGTGCTTGATCCGAAAACCCGCCGAATCAATGAGATCCTGCATCACAAGTGCGAGTTCACCGATGATATGTGCGAAATCCGCCAGCAACGGCAGCTTTCGAC
Organism: Pseudomonas sp. BJa5; assembly: GCF_030272875.2. Taxonomy (NCBI): domain Bacteria; kingdom Pseudomonadati; phylum Pseudomonadota; class Gammaproteobacteria; order Pseudomonadales; family Pseudomonadaceae; genus Pseudomonas; species Pseudomonas sp. BJa5. The sequence goes on along the minus strand of NZ_JALRNG020000013.1, from coordinate 22,532 downwards.
GGCCGAATGTCATACCAACATCGTGTTGTCGTTGAGCAATGCAGTCAACCGCGGGCAACTGCCCGCCGATGTGGACCCCGAGCGCGCGGCGCTGGCGATCTTTGCCTATATCGATGGCCTGATCCGCCGCTGGCTGCTCCTGCCGGAAAGCTTCGACCTGCTGGGCGAAGCCGAGCAATGGATCGATACCGGGCTGGATATGCTGCGCTTGAGCCCTGCATTGCGCAAATAAGACTTTGTGAAGGTTTGTGAGGAACTGTTTCCGCACTCTTCACAATCCGGTTATTGATGGCCGCGCAGCTGCCGGTCCGGCAGGGTCAGCGCGGCCGTCAGGCCGAACAGCGACACCAGCGCACTGCCCAGCAACAAATGACGGAAGGTCTCAAGCAATTCGACCTGCATTTGCGCGCTCGGTTCACCCGCCTTGAGGCTGCCGAGCAGGGTGTCGCCGGCCAGGCTCAGGCCGCCATCCTGCAACATCGCCAACAGCAGTGCCGACATGCAGGCCACGCCCATGGCCCCGCCCAGGGTGCGGAACAGGTTGGTGGTACTGGTGGCCACGCCGATATCGCGCGGCTGCACGGCGCTCTGGGTCGCTACCAGCGAGGTCGGGAACTGCAGGCCCGAGGCAATGCCGGTGAGGACCATGAACAGGCCGCTGAGCCAGGCCGCCTGCGGCGGTGTCAGGGCCATGCCGACGATGGCGAAGGGCATCAGCAGCGCACCGCCGAGGATCTGTGGTTTGTAGCGGCCGGTGAAGCTGGTCAGGCGGCCGCCGCAATAGGCGCCGATCGGCAGACCCATGGCCAGCGGCAGCAGGTGCAGGGCGGCGCTGTCGGCACCGGCGCCGGTGATGCTCTGGTAACGCAGCGGCATCAGCATGGTCAGGGAAATGGCCTGGAAACTGGTGAAGAAAATGGTGCACCAGCACAGGATCGCGACCCGGTTGCCGAACAGCTTGAGCGGCAACAGCGGCTCTGGCGTGCGCCGCTCATGCAGCACGAAGACGCACAGGCCGAGCAGGGCGCACAGCAGCAGGCTGCTGACGTGCGAGCCATTCCATGGCTGGCCCTGGCCGATCAGGGTGATGCCGAGCATCAAGCTGCTCAAACCGAAAACCAGCAGGGCGGCGCCGAGGTAGTCGACCCGCGCCTGGCCCTGGGGCACCGCCAGGGTGCGCAAGGCGCGTCGGGTCACCCACCAGGCGGTCAGGCCCAGCGGCAGGTTCAGCCAGAACACCCAGCGCCACGACAGGTACTCGGTGAGGTAGCCGCCCAGCACCGGCCCGAGCACGCTGGCCAGGGCATACATGCTGCTGAAATAGCCCTGGTAGCGACCGCGCTCGCGGGGCGGCACGAAGTCGCCGATGATCGCCTGGCTGACCGAGACCATGCCGCCGGCGCCGATGCCTTGCAGCACGCGGGCCAGCACCAGTTGTTCCATGTTCTGGGCCAGGGCGCAGAACAGCGAGGCGAGGGTGAACACGGCGGTGCCGGTGAGGATCATGCGCCGCCTGCCGTACAGGTCGCCCAGCTTGCCGTAGATCGGCACGGCCACGGTCATGGCGACCATGTAGCCGGAGATCACCCAGGCCAGCAGGCCGACATCATTGAACTGGGCGGAAATCGCCGGCATCGACACGGCGACGATGGTCTGGTCCAGGGCCCCGAGGAAAATCGCCAGCATCAACGCGACTAGCACGCTGCGCAGGACCGGTTGCGGAGTGTTCAGTTGGGTCACGGGCCAGCTCGGAAGGCAGGGTTATCCCGCAGCGTGTCGCCGCGGAAACGGGTGCTGGCCAGTGTACTCGATAGCTTGCTAAGCGTCTGCCCCGATCAATGCGCCGCGCTGGTCAGACGCTGCCCGGTGGCTATTTCACCCCGCTCAGGGTTGCGGTGTGCGGTACACAATTGGCCAGGCTGCAACTGGCCGCCGAATTGGGTTGATGACGGATCTGTTCGACCCGATAGGCCGCAGTTCCATACAACCCGAGCACTGCAGCGATGGCACAGACGACCGCGCATCTTCTGGATTTGAGGGTCATGTTGCTCACCTCGTTCAACCCGCACTCAGGTGCTATTTAAAGCATAGGTCAGCTTTGCCTGGGATGCCCGGGCTAGAGCAGGTCGCGGTCCCATTCTGGCTCGGCGGTGAAGCGCTCGGCGAGAAAGTCGAGCATGCTGCGCAAGGTCGCGGGCATGTGCTTGCGCGAGGTGTATACGGCGTTGAGGTCCAGTGCCCGTGGCTGCGCCTCGGGCAACAGGCGCACCAGTTCGCCGCTGCGCAGGATGGCCGCCGCCTGGTAGGTGGGCAGCATGGCGATACCGGCGCCGGCCAGGGCGGCGCGTTGCAGGGTCATGGCCTCGTTGGCGCTGATGTTGCCCTGGACCGGCACCGAGACCTGCTCGCCCGCCACCTGGAAGTGCCAGAGGCTGCGACCGAAGTAAGTGTGGGTCAGGCAGTTGTGCCGGGTCAGGTCCTGGACCTGCTGCGGCGCCGGGTGCTCGCGCAGGTAGGCCGGTGATGCGCAGATCACCGAGCGGCACACCGTCAGGCGCCGGGCGATCAGGTTGGGGTCAAGGTCGTTGCTGGTGCGGATCGCGAGATCGATGCGCTCATCCACCAGGTTCACCGTGCGATCGAGCATCTGCAGGTCGACCTTCACCCCGGGGTAGCGTTTGACGTAGACGGCGACCGCCTCCATCAGTTGCGCCTGGCCGAACGAGGTGCTGACGCTGATGCGCAATTCACCCCGTGGCGCATCCTCGGGCGCACTCACCGCCGCTTGCAGGTCACCGGCCAGTTCCAGCATCTGCCGGCAGCGCGGCAGGGTTTCCTGGCCGGCGGCGGTCAGGCTCAGGCGCCGGGTGGTGCGCTGCATCAGGCGCGCGCCGACCCAGTCTTCCAATTCGGCGAGGTAGCGCGACACCACCGGACGTGACAGGTCCAGGTGGTCGGCAGCGGCCGATTGGCTGCCGAGGTCGACGACGCTGACGAAGACCCGCATTGCTGTCAGACGATCCATGATTTGCCCGATTTCAGAAACAAACTAATGCCAAGCATCGCATTTTTTGCAACGGATCGTGCAACTAAGCTGTGGCTCATCGTTACCAGACAGGAATTGCCTTGATGCGTCGTCCGTTCTCCCTCCGTGGCCTGTTGCTGGCCTTCGCCACCCTCGGCGTCATGGCCCAGGCCAGCGCGGCCGAAAAGCCGTTGCAGCTGGATGTCTATAACCCGGGCACCGCGGCGCTGTTTCCGGTCAGTTCAGTGATCGTCAGCGGCGAGCACGATGCCATCCTGGTCGACGCTCAGTTCGGCAAGGGCCAGGCCGAGCAGCTGCTGGCAAAGTTGCGCGCCAGCGGCAAGCACCTCACCACTATCTATATCAGCCATGGCGACCCGGACTACTACTTCGGCCTGCAGACCCTGACAGACGCCTACCCCGAGGCCAAGGTCGTGGCGTCTGCCGCCACGGTTGCGCACATCAAGCAGACCATGGACGCCAAGCTGGCCTACTGGGGCCCGCAGATGGGCAGCGACAAACCGGCCCGGTTGGTCGTTCCGCAGGTGCTGGACGGTAATGAACTGACCCTGGAAGGCCAGCGCCTGGAAGTGCTCGGCCTCGATGGCCCGCAGCCGGACCGCAGCTTTGTCTGGATTCCGTCGATCAAGGCGGTGGTCGGTGGCGTGGTGGTCGCCCAGAACCTTCATGTGTGGATGGCCGACACCCAGACCGCGCAATCGCACAAGGACTGGCTGGCGACCCTGGAGCGTATCGAACAGCTCAAGCCGCAGACGGTGGTGCCCGGTCATTACCTGGGCCAGCCTGGCGATGGCCTGCAGGCCGTACGTTTCACCGCCGACTATATCCGCGCATTCGATGCCCAGACCGCCAAGGCGGCCAACGCTGCCGAGCTGATCGCGGCGATGCAGGCGCGCTACCCGGGCCTGGGCGAACAGAGCTCGCTGGCGCTCGGCGCCAAGGTCGCCAAGGGCGAAATGAAGTGGTAAGTGACCTCAATCCTCACGGGAGTTTGATATGAGCAAGATTGCAATCATCGGGGCGACCGGACGTGCCGGTAGCCAGTTGCTGGAAGAAGCCCTGCGTCGCGGTCACAGCGTCACCGCCATCGCCCGCAACCCTGCCAAGCTGCAAGGGCGCGCAGGCGTTACGGTCAAGGCCGTGGATGTGCTGGACAGCGCTGCGCTGCTTGAGGCGCTGAAGGGTAGCGATGTGGTAGTGAGCGCGGCGCACTTCGCCACGGTTCCGGCTGCCGCGATCATCGGGCCGGCCAGGCAGGCCGGGGTCAAGCGCCTGCTGGTGGTCGGTGGCGCGGGCAGCCTGTTGTTGCCTTCCGGGCAGCGGGTGATCGACAGCCCCGGCTTCCCCGAGGCCTACAAGGCTGAAGCCACCGCCGGCTGCCGGTTCCTCGATGCCCTGCGCCAGGAAGGCGAACTGGACTGGACCTTCCTGTCACCCTCGGCCGAGTTCGTCGAAGACGCACGCACCGGCAGCTTCAGGCTGGGCCAGGACCACCTGCTGTTCGCCGCCGACGGCAGAAGCTGGATCAGCTTTGCCGACTACGCCATCGCCATGCTCGATGAAGTGGAGAAGCCCGCTCACCCGCGCCAGCGCTTCACCGTCGGCTACTGAGTGCCGCGCCGCTGGGCCTGCTCGCACAGCCAGTCGAGCAGCTCCAGCAGCGCCGGCTGCCCCGCACCTTGTGGCCTGACCAGGTAGTACGCCTGGCCGGTGCCGACCTTGAGCGGGAAGGGCGTGACCAGGCGGCCGCTGTTGAGGTCGTCGCCGATCAGCGACCAGTCGCCGATGGCCACGCCCGTACCCTGGGACGCCATGGACATGGCCATGTCCAGGGTCTCGAAATGCTGGCCCTTGCCCTGGCGCGCCAGGTTGGCGCCCGCGGCGCTGAGCCAGGTGTTCCAGTCATGCTGGTCGCGGGTCGGGTGCAACAGCATGTGCTGCTCCAGGTCCGCCAGCTGGCGCAGGGGCAGGGCGCCGTCCAGCAGTTGCGGGGCGCACACCGGGGTCAGTTGTTCGTCGAACAGCTTGAGCTTGTGCAGACCGTGATTGGGCGCTGCGCCATAGACCACTGCGGCATCGAATACCTCGCGGCGAAAGTCGACACCGTGCTGCACCGTGGTGGTCAGCTCCACCGGCACATCCGGACGCAATGCCTGCCATTCCATCAGCCGCGGCAGCAGCCAGCGCATCACGCAGGTGGGCGCCTTGAGCTGCAAGGTGGCGCTGCGCGCACCGACCTGCTGTACCCCTTCCTCGATCAAGGCGAACACCTGCTGCACCCGTGGCAACCAGTCCTGGCCTTCGCGGGTCAGGCTCAGGCCGCGGGCCTGGCGCAGGAACAGGGCATAGCCCAGATGATCCTCCAGGCCGGCGATCTGCCGGCTCACCGCGCCCTGGGTGATGTGCAGCAATTGCGCTGCGCGGGTGAAGTTGCAGCACTGGGCAGTGACCAGGAAGGTGTGCAGGGCGGGCAGTGGCGGCAGGCGTTTCATCGGGCATGAGCCATGATCTGGGGACATGGCTAGTATGAGCTTTTTTGCATTGTGCCGGTAGCGGTGCAGCGGTCCAATAAAGCCTGTTTTCAGCACAACAACAGGCACACGATCATGGCGACTTGCGGCGAAGTACTGGTCAAACTCCTTGAAGGCTATGGCGTTGACCATGTCTTCGGCATCCCCGGCGTGCACACCGTGGAGCTCTACCGGGGGCTGGCGCGTTCCGCCATCCGTCATATCACCCCGCGCCATGAGCAAGGCGCAGGTTTCATGGCTGACGGCTATGCGCGTACCCGTGGCAAGCCGGGTGTCTGCTTCATCATTACCGGCCCCGGCATGACCAACATCACCACCGCCATGGGCCAGGCCTACGCCGACTCGATCCCGATGCTGGTGATTTCCAGCGTGCAGTCGCGCAATCAGCTGGGCGGTGGTCGCGGCAAGCTGCACGAACTGCCGAACCAGGGCGGCCTGGTCGCTGGCGTGGCGGCGTTCTCCCACACCCTGATGAGCGCGGATGACCTGCCGATGGTGCTGGCCCGGGCTTTCGCCGTGTTCGAGGGCGCCCGCCCGCGCCCAGTGCATATCGAGATTCCGCTGGATGTGCTGGTGGAGGATGCCGACCACCTGCTGGCCAGCACGCCGGTACGCATCGCTCGTGCCGGTGCGGCCCCGGCCCCGGTGGCGCAGATGGCAGCCTTGCTGGCCAGCGCCCGTCGCCCGTTGATCCTGGCCGGTGGCGGTGCCATCGACGCCAGTGCGGCGCTGACGCGCCTGGCCGAATACCTGCAGGCACCGGTGGCCCTGACCATCAACGCCAAGGGCGTGTTGCCGGCCAGCCATGCGCTGCAGATCGGCTCGACCCAGTCGCTGGTGGCGACCCGTGCCCTGGTGGCCGAAGCGGACGTGGTCCTGGCGATCGGCACCGAGCTTGCCGAAACCGACTACGACGTGACCTTCAAGGGTGGCTTCGAGATTCCCGGCCGCCTGCTGCGCATCGATATCGACCCGGACCAGACCGTACGCAACTACCCGCCGGAAGTCGCCCTGGTGGCCGACGCCACGGTCGCGACCCAGGCCCTGCTGGTGGCCCTGGCCGAGCAGCCGGCACCGGTGCGTGGCAGCGACTGGGGCGCCAGCCGTGCCGCTCGCCTGCGCGAAACGCTGCTGGCCGACTGGGACCTGCCGATGCACAGCCAGACCCGCATGCTCAAGACCCTGGTCGATACCCTGCCGGGCGTGATCCTGGTCGGTGACTCGACCCAGCCGGTGTACACCGGCAACCTGACCCTGGACATGGATCAGCCGCGCCGCTGGTTCAATGCCTCCACCGGTTACGGCACGCTGGGCTACGCCTTGCCGGCGGCCATGGGCGCCTGGCTGGGCAGTGCCGAGGCGGTTGCAGACCGCGCCCCGGTGGTCTGCCTGATCGGCGACGGTGGCCTGCAGTTCACCTTGCCCGAGCTTGCCAGTGCCACCGAAGCGCAGGTGCCGCTGATCGTGCTGCTGTGGAACAACCAGGGTTACGAGGAAATCAAGAAGTACATGGTCAACCGCGCCATCGAGCCGGTGGGCGTGGACATCCATACCCCGGACTTCATCGGCGTGGCCAAGGCGCTGGGTTGCGCCGCCGAAGCGGTGGGCAATGTCGAGCAGCTGCGTGACGCACTGCGCCAGGCCTGCGATCGCAAGGGCCCGAGCCTGATCGAAATCGACCAGAACCGCTGGATGCAGGCGGTGCCAGCATGATGAAGCTGCCTGGCGTGTATATCGAGGGTGTCTGGCAGCACGGTCCACACCCGTTGATGGTGATCAACCCGAGCAATGAACAACTGCTGGCCGAAGTGGCCGGGGGCGATGGCGCGGCGGTGGATCGCGCCACCCTGGCTGCCCGCCAGGCTTTTGGCCGCTGGTCCAACAGTACCGGCAGCGAGCGGGCGAAGGTGCTGCGGGCCATCGCCGAAGGCGTCGAAGCGCGCCGCGAGCGCCTGGTTTTCCTGCAGGCCAGCAACAACGGCAAGCCCCAGGGCGAAGCGCAGATGGATGTCGACGATGTGATCGCCACCTTCCGCTACTACGCCGAACTGGCCGACGGCCTCGATGCCGCGCAGGACAGTGCAGTGGCGCTGCCCAGCGAGGACTTCGTCGCCCGCTTGCGCCGTGAGCCGTGCGGCGTGGTCGGGTTGATCGTGCCGTGGAACTTCCCCATGGTCACCACCGCCTGGAAGCTGGCACCGGCCCTGGCGGCCGGCTGCTGCGTGGTGTTGAAGCCGTCCGAGGTGACACCGCTGGCGGAGCTGGAACTGGCGGCGATCATCGCCGAGGCCGGCTTGCCGGCGGGTGTGTTCAACCTGGTGTGCGGCACCGGTATCGCCGTGGGCGCGGCCCTGGCTGCCGATCCACGGATCGCCAAGATCTCCTTTACCGGCAGCAACGGCGTCGGCGTGCAGGTCATGCAGCGCGCCGCCGAGACCATCAAGGGCGTGAGCCTGGAGCTGGGCGGCAAATCCGCCTTGCTGGTGCTGGAGGATGCCGACCTTGACCTGGCGGTCGAGCTGGCGTGCCTGGGCGGCTTCTTCAATGCCGGGCAGATGTGCTCGGCGACCAGCCGGGTGCTGGTGGCCGACGCCTTGTACCCGGACTTCATCGCGCGCCTCAAGGCGCGTGCCGAAGCGATCCGGGTCGGTGATCCCTTTGTCGGCGACAGCGAGATGGGGGCCTTGGTCAACCAGTTGCAGTACCAGCGCGTTCAGGGGCATATCGCTGCGGGTCTTAAGGCTGGTGCGCAGTTGCTGTGCGGTGGATCACGGCCAGCGGAGCTGCCGTGCGGGTACTTCATCAGCCCCACGGTGTTTACCGAGGTGCCGCTGGACAGCGCGCTGTGGCGTGATGAAATCTTCGGTCCGGTGCTGTGCGTGCGCCCTGTGGCCAGTGAGGCCGAGGCGGTGGCCCTGGCCAACGACAGCGAGTTCGGTCTGGTGGCCAGCGTGGTCAGCCGCGACCGAGTGGCGGCCGAGCGGGTAGCCAATGCCTTGCAGGCGGGTCTTGTGTGGATCAATGCGCCGCAGGTGATCTTCCCGCAGACTGCCTGGGGCGGCTACAAGCAGAGCAGCATCGGTCGAGAGCTGGGGCCGTGGGACCTGAGTGCCTTCCAGGAAATCAAGCACGTGCTGAGCGCGGTGTAACCCCCCTGTGCTGTGGGAGCGGGCTTGCCCCGCGATTGCGATGTGCCTGATGATCGGCAATCGCGGGGCAAGCCCGCTCCCACAAAGCCAGTTGCTCCTATTAAGATCACAGCCAGGTGGCAGCGGCTACAGGGCATTGCGCAAGCGCGCCAGGTCGCGCAGCGGCGGCGCCCCGTACAGGCGGCTGTATTCGCGGCTGAACTGCGACGGACTCTCATACCCCACCCGATATCCGGCCACCGCCGCCTCCAGCCCGTCATTGAGCATCAGCCGTCGCGCTTCCTGCAGGCGCAATTGCTTCTGGTACTGCAAGGGGCTCATGGAGGTCACCGCCTTGAAGCGATGGTGCAGGGTCGAGCTGCTCAGGTTCACTTCGCGGGCCAGCTCGTCGATGCGCAGCGGTCGATGAAAATGCTGGTTCAGCCATTCGACGGCCTTGCAGACACGATGGGTCTGGCTGTTGGAGAGGGCGATTTCATGCAGGCGATAGCCCTGCGGCCCGCGCAGCAAGCGGTAGAGGATTTCACGGCGAATCAACGGCGCCAGCACCGCAATATCTTTCGCTGAATCGAGCAGACGAATCAGGCGCAGCAAGGCATCGAGCAGCAACGGATCGGTGCGCTCCACATACAGGCCACGGCCCGATGGCGAGGCGGGAACCGCCATGGGGCCGGCATCGGCGATCAGGTTGTTGAGCTGCGCCGGGTCGATATCCAGGCGCATGCCCAGACTGGGGTTTTCCGGACTGGCTTCCAGCACCACGCCGCTGATCGGCAAGGCCACCGACACCACCATGTAGTGCAGCGGGTCGTAGACATAGTGCTCGTCCCCCAGACTGACTTCCTTGCTGCCATGGGCAAGGATGCACAGGGCCGGTTGGGCCAGTGCCGGCATCGATCGCACGCTTTTTTCGTGCCGGGTCAGGTACAAACCTTCGATGGCCGACTCCACACCCATCTCGCTGGGCGCGTGGCGACGGATCAGTTCGGCCAGCTCCTGGCGTTGCAGCTCCAGGGCGGGGTCGAGGACAAGGCGGTCGGCGTCGATCGAGGACATAAGGGCAATTCCACAGAGAACGCCTGCAGGATAGGTTTGTGCAAGTTCGGGCGCTAGTCGAAAGCTGTCGCCCGCTTGCCTGATCCTGCCGCCCGCGCAGGATCAGGCAAGCGCCCGGCAGGAATCGCCTAACGGCCGCGCGGGCGCGTGGCCTAACCTGCGCAGCCTGGGATTTTTATCTGGCAGCTTGAGGAGAATCGCTAATGACCTCGCCCAATCCGGTCACTCACCTGGCTTTCATCCGCGCCAGCAGCGGTCGCTCGCAGGAGCTGGGCGAACGCCTGCGCCAGCTGCTCGAACCCACTCGCCAGGCGCCGGGGTGCCTGCACTTCAACCTGCAACAGTCCCAGGCCGATGCCGACCTGTGGCTGCTCAGTGGCTTCTGGCGCGACCAGCAGGCGATGGGCGGCTACTTTGCCTCGCAGGACCTGGCGCTGTTCGGCGAGCTGGTCCAGGCCCAAGTGGTCGCCAGCCTGGACCTGCATACCTTCGGTGAACCGTCTGCGGGTTAGAATGCGGGTTTCAGGCAATCGATGTGGATTTGAAGCACATGGCACGTAGAGAGTTTTCGCAGTTCGAAGCGGTATCGGCAGCCGTCCGTGGCGAGGAAGGGTACAACGCGGCAATCGCCGTCAAAGGCCTGGGTGCCACGGGCGCGCCGCGTTTTCATAAAGTCCTCGAAGGGCAGGTGTTCAAGACTGCCCTGGCCGCTGACGAGGCCGCCTGCGCCGAGCTCGAGCGCCTGCAGGACGTCAGCGACGACGCCGAACTGGTCTGGTAGTTCAGACCTGCGGACGGGCCATCTTGAACAGGTTGCCCAGTTCGAAATAGTCCGCAGGGCCACCGCCGCGCAGGATCGGCTGTGCGGCCGCGGTATCGTAGATACCGTCCTTGAGCAGGTGCTCGGCAATGTGCACCGCCACCACTTCACCCAGGATCAACCAGCTCGGCACCAGGGCCTGGTCGGCGCGTTGCAGTTGAATGATCTGGGTAACCTTGCACTCGAAGGACACCGGGCTTTCCTGCACCCGGGGCACGGCGATGACCTTCGAGGCCACCGGGGTCAGGCCACTCAGGTTGAACTCGTCGACTTCGGGCGAGACGGCCGCACAGCTCTGGTTCATGGCCTCGGCCAGTGGCCGGGTGGCCAGGTTCCAGGCGAACTCACCGGTCTGCTCGATGTTGTTCAGGCTGTCTTTGCGCCCGACGCTGCAGAAACCGATGATCGGCGGGATGTAGTTGAAGGCGTTGAAGAAACTGTAGGGCGCGAGGTTCAGGCGGCCTTCGGCATCCTGGGACGAGATCCAGCCGATCGGGCGCGGGCCGACGATGGCATTGAACGGATCGTGGGGCAGGCCGTGGCCTTGTGCGGGTTCGTAGTAGTACATCTGCCTTGAGGCCTTCCCTGTGTGAAAGCGCCTAGTGTGCCAAGGCTTTGCCCGCCTGAAAACGATTAAGCCCGGCCGAAGCCGGGCTGACTGCGTCGCTTCAGGTATCAGCTGAAGCGGTGGCCCTGGGTGCGGTCGAAACCGTCTTCGGCGAAGCGGGCGCCGCCAGTGCGATCGAAGCCGTCCTCGGCGAATTTGGCGCCGCCAGTGCGATCGAAGCCGTCTTCAGCGAATTTGGCGCCACCGGTGCGATCGAAGCCGTCTTCGGCGAATTTGGCGCCGCCAGTGCGATCGAAGCCGTCTTCGGCGAATTTGGCGCCACCGGTGCGATCGAAACCATCTTCTGCATAAGTAGCCGACTGGGTTTGCACGGCACCGAAGTTGTGGCTGTTGGTGCGGTCGAAGCCGTCTTCGGCGAACGCGTTGGCAGTCAGTACCGAGAAGGCCAGGGTCAGGATCAGTTTGCTTTTCATGGTCGTTGCTCCGGGGTGGTGTTGGGTTGTTCGTTTCTATGGGTTTGATGTTACGCCGATTAAATTGATTAAAAAGCGCAAAAAACTGCGTATAAAAATCGATCTATTCGATGTTTTCGGCGTCAGGTATGGCCTCATCGCGGGGCAAGCCCGCTCCTACATGCGAAACCTCTTGTAGGAGCGGGCTTGTCCCGCGATACAGGCAACGCGATCTATCGATGGAAGCAGGATGCAGGCGGGCGATTAATGCGGCGTTAAGCAAGAAAAAAGGGGCGTCCATTGCTGGACGCCCCTTTTTGTGCCGGCTTGATCGATATCAGTCAGTGGTGATCCGCGAATGCTTGCGGGTGTCCTTCATGAACACGTACACCAGCAGCGAGCAGGCGATACAGGCGGTCACGTACCAGTAGAAACCGCTTTCCATGCCGATGCTCTTGAACCACAGTGCCACGTACTCGGCGGTGCCGCCGAAGATCGACACGGTCAGTGCATAGGGCAGGCCGACACCCAGGGCGCGGATTTCGGTCGGGAACAGTTCGGCTTTGACTACGGCGTTGATCGAGGTGTAGCCGCTGACGATGATCAGCGCCGCCATGATCAGGAAGAACGCGCCCCACCAAGTCTGGATGGTGTGCAGGGTGGTCAGGATCGGTACGGTGCACAGGGTACCCAGCACGCCGAAGGCAATCAGGATCGGACGCCGGCCGATCTTGTCGGAGAGGCTGCCGATGATCGGCTGCAGGCACATGAACAGGAACAGGGTGGCCGCCGAAATGGTGGTCGAGTCGCTGATGCTCATGCCGACAGTGTTCACCAGGTACTTCTGCATGTAGGTGGTGTAGGTGTAGAAGGCCAGGGTGCCGCCCATGGTCAGGCCGACCACGGTCGCCAGTTCCTTGGGATGGCGCATCAGGGTGCGCATCAGGCTTTCCTTGGACTTTTCCTTCTTGGTGAAGGAGGCGGTTTCTTCCATGCCACGACGCAGGTACAGGGCCACGACCGCGCACAGGGCGCCGATCACGAAGGGTACGCGCCAGCCCCAGGCATACAGCTGCTCGGTGGTCAGGGTCTGCTGGAGGATGATCAGTACCGCCAGGGCGATGAGCTGACCGGAGATCAGGGTCACGTACTGGAAGCTGGAGAAGAAGCCGCGACGGTCCTTGGTCGCCATCTCGCTCAAGTAGGTGGCCGAGGTGCCGTATTCGCCACCTACCGACAGGCCCTGCATCAGGCGGGCGATGACCAGCAGGATCGGGGCGGCGACGCCGATGGTCTCATAACCCGGGGTCAGGGCGATGACCAGCGAGCCTGCGCACATCAGCAGCACCGAGGCCATCAGTGCGGCCTTGCGGCCCTTGCGGTCGGCGTACAGGCCCATCAGCCAGCCACCGATCGGGCGCATCAAAAAGCCCACGGCGAAGATGGCGGCAGTGTTCAGCAGCTGTGCGGTGGTGTCGCCGGCGGGGAAGAAGGCCTTGGCGAAGTACAGGGAAAACGCGGCGTAAACATACCAGTCGTACCATTCGACCATGTTGCCGATCGAACCGCTGAAAATCGACTTGAGCCGGCTTCGGGTGGTTTTTTCCGCGGCGGGCGCAATGGCCGCCCCGGCGGGCAGGGTGGTGGAGTTATCCATCGAAGGGACCTTCATAGTTGTTTTTGTGGAGCGCGCCGAAACGCAGCCTGCCAGGGCTATAGCAGGAGCTGTGCCAGGTTCGGAAGGCCCGGTCTAGAGGGGTTTGCTTGAATTGATGAGCAATAATCCGCCTATCGCTCGATTGCTGATAGGCGGATTTCCGCTTATTGGGTCAGTCCGCGCCGAGGAAGTCTTCGCGTTGCAGACCGTGGCGCTGCATTTTTTCATTGAGGGTGCGGCGGGGAATCTGCAGTTCTTCCATGACCGCCTTGATCTCACCCTTGTGCCGGCTCAGGGCGGCGCGCAGGCATTGGGCCTCGAAGGCTTCCTGCTGGGCGGCAAGCGACTGTCCACTTTCCACTTCGGCAACGGCGGGTGCGCCGAGCCCGAGGGCATGGCGCTCGCCGGCGTTGGCCAGTTCGCGGACGTTGCCGGGCCAGTCGTGGCTGAGCAGACGTCCCAGCTGCGCACCGCTGAGCGGCGGGGCGCTACGACCGACGCGCTCGGCGGCCTGGCGGGCGAAGTGCTCGAACAGCAGGGGGATGTCTTCGCGCCGCTCGCGCAAGGGCGCCAGGCGCAGTTCGGCGACGTTCAGGCGATAGGCCAGGTCTTCGCGAAAGCGACCGGCGCGGGCCTCTTCCAGCAGGTCGGGCTTGGTCGCGGCGATGATGCGCAAGTCTACCGCGATGCTCTGGTTGGCCCCCAGGCGCTCCAGTTTCTGCTCCTGCAGCACACGCAGCAGCTTGGCCTGCTGGGCCAGGGGCATGCTCTCGATTTCATCGAGGAACACCGTGCCGCCGTTGGCATATTCCAGCTTGCCGATGCGCTTGCCCTGGGCGCCGGTGAAGGCGCCGCTCTCATGGCCGAACAGTTCGGCCTCGAACAGGGTCTCGGGAATCGCGGCGCAGTTGAGGGCAACGAACGGCTTGCTCGCGCGCGGGCCGAATTCGTGCAGGCAGCGCGCGACCTGTTCCTTGCCGCTGCCGGTTTCGCCGCGGATCAATACGTTGACCGGCAGGCTGGCGAGGTCCAGCACTTGCCGGCGCAGCTGCTGCATGCCCTGGGACATGCCCAGCAGGTTCAGCTCCAGGCGTGCCTTGAGATCGGCCTGTTCATGCAGGCGACGGTTCTCCAGCACCAGCTGGCGCTTTTCCAGGGCGCGGCGCAGGCTGCCCAGCAGGGCCTCGGGGCTGAACGGCTTTTCAAGGAAGTCGTAGGCGCCGTTGCGCATGGCCTCGACCGCCATGGGTACATCGCCGTGGCCAGTCAACAGGATCACTGGCAGGTCGGCATCGCGCGCCTGCAGTTGCTCCAGCAGCTGCAGGCCATCCATACCGGGCATGCGCACGTCGCTGAGGATCACCCCGGGAAAATGCTCGGGCAGCTGCGCCAGGCATTCTTCGGCGCGGCTGAACAGCTGCACCTCGAAGCCGGACAGGCTCAGCCATTGCTCGACCGCCGTGCGGATGCTGGCTTCATCATCGACGACCATTACCGAATTCAACATCAGGGCTCCGGGTCACAGGGCAGGGTAAGACTGAAACGGGCGCCGCCTGGCTGGTTGTCGACTGCAAGGCGTCCGCCGGCTTCGTGAATGATGCCATAGGATATCGCCAGCCCCAGCCCCAGGCCTTCGCCCACAGGCTTGGTGGTAAAGAACGGGTCGAAGACGCTGGCCAGGTGTTCGGCGGCAATACCGCCGCCGCTGTCCAGTACGCTCAGGCGCCACTGATCGGCGTCGATTTCGATGCGGATTTCCAGGCGCCTGAAGGTTTTCCCGGCCATGGCATCCAGGGCATTGCGCAACAGGTTGATCAGCACCTGTTCCAGGCGGATGGCGTCGCCGCGCACCCAGGCCGGTCGGGCCAGGTACAGGGCGACGTCCACCTGCTCGGCGCGGATCCGCGCTTCGAGCAGTTGCAAGGCCTGGTCGACCACGGTGGCCAGGTCCAGGCGCTCGCGCAGGCCGCTGGGGCTGTTGCGGGCGAAGGTCTTGAGGTGGCCGGTGAGTGCCGCCATGCGCGTCAGCATCTGTTCCAGCGGCTCCAGGGCCTTGCGCGCCTCATCGTAGCGCTGGTTGTCGAGCAGCAGGCGCAGGGTCGCCAGTTGCATGCGCTGGGTGGTCAGGGGCTGGTTGATCTCGTGGGCCAGGGCCGCCGACATCTGCCCCAGGGCGGCGAGCTTGGCCGATTGCACCAGGCCTTCCTGGGCGGTGCGCAGGTCGCGGGTGCGGGCCTCGACCAGGCGCTCCAGCTCTTGCCGGCTGCGCTGGCGCAGGCGGGCCAGGCGCAGGCGCTGGCTGATGAACAGCAGGGCGAACACCAGGCTCAACCACACCGCCGCCGCGGCCAGGGCGGCATTGCGACCGTCGTCGCTGACCTGTGGTTTGCGCAGCAGGTGCAAGGTCCAGCCTTCGGCTTCCAGCGGCAGGCTTTCCCACAGGTAGTCGGTGCTGCCCTCGGGGCCCTGGACGCGCATCAGGTGGCTGTTGTCATCGAAGCGGCTGAGCACCTGGTGTTGCAATGGCACCAGCGGTTGCTTGTCGTACTGGCGGGTGGCGGCCAGCTCGGCACGGTCGGCGCTGCTCAGCGGCTTGAGTTCGCGGTAACGCCAGCCGTCCTGGTTGGCGATGAAGATGATTCCGCGGGCGTCGCTGACCAGCAGGATATCGCTGCCCTGGCGCCATTCGCGCTCAAGCTCGGGAAACTCCAGCTTGACCACCATGGCGCCAAGAAAGCGGCTGTGCTCGTCCAGTACCGCGCTGGAGAGAAAGTAGCCCGGCACGCCGCTGGTCACGCCCACGGCATAGAAACGCCCGCTGCCCTGGCTGCGGGTCTGCTTGAAGTAGGGGCGAAAGCCGTAGTTGGAACCGACGTAGGTACTGGGCAGGCGCCAGTTGCTGGCGGCCACGGCAAGGCCGGTGCGGTCGAGCAGCTCCAGGGTCGAGGAATTGGCCGCGCCGTTGATGCGTTCGAGCTTGCGGTTCAGGGCGTCCTGGACCGGGCCGTTGACCGGGCCGCGCAAGGCGCTGACCAGTTCCGGGTCCAGGGCCAGCACGGCGGGCAGGGCGCGGTAGCGCTCGATCAGGGTGTGCAGCGAGTTGGCGTACAGGTCCAGTTGCTGGCTGGCGCGGCCGGCGTCTTCGACCATCGCCTGGCGCTGGGCGTGGTGCATGGCCCAACCGGCGCTGAACAGCGTGCCGGCGAGAATGAAGAATACGATCAGGCCCAGACGCAGGGCGCGGAAGGAAAAAGGCATGGTGCGGGTCCCGGCAAAGGGGGAGGCCTCCTGGCCTCCCCTTGAAGCATGGCTTACAGCAGTTCGAAACGCTGTTGCTGCACCGCCTGGGAGTCCAGTCCGACCTGAACGTTGAACTCGCCCGGCTCGGCTGCCCATTTAAGCTGGTTATTGTAGAACTTCAGGTCATCCTCGCTGATCTGGAAGCGCACGGTGCGCTCTTCGCCGGCCTTGAGCATGACTTTCTGGAAGTTCTTCAACTCCTTCACCGGCCGGCTCATGGACGCGGCGATGTCTTGCAGGTACAGCTGTACCACGGTCTCGCCGTCACGCTTGCCGGTGTTCTTCACGCGCACGCTGGCTTCGAGGGTCTGGCCCTTTTTCAGGGTCTTGCTCGACAGGGTCACTGGCGACAGGCTGAAGTCGCTGTAGCTCAGGCCGTAACCGAAGGGGTAGAGCGGGCCGTTGGGCTCCTCGAAGTACTGCGAGGTGTAGTTGCCAGGCTTGCCCGGGGTGAACGGGCGACCGATGCTCAGGTGGTTGTAGTACATCGGGATCTGCCCGACCGAGCGTGGGAAGGTGATCGCCAGCTTGCCGGACGGGTTGTAGTCGCCGAACAGCACGTCGGCAATGGCATTGCCGCCTTCGGTACCGCTGAACCAGGTTTCCAGGATGGCATCGGCCTGTTCGCGCTCCCAGGCCAGCGACAGCGGACGGCCGTTCATCAGCACCAGTACCAGCGGCTTGCCGGTGGCCTTCAGGGCCTTGATCAGCTCACGCTGGGCCGCCGGGATTTCCAGGGTGGTGCGGCTGGAAGACTCGTGGGACATGCCACGGGACTCGCCGACCACGGCCACCACCACGTCGGACTGGCGGGCGGCCTTGACCGCTTCGTCGATCAGCACGGCGGCGGGGCGTGGATCGTCGACGATTTCCGGGGCATCGAAGTTGAGGAAGTTCAGGTAATCGAGGATCGCCTTGTCATGGGTGACATTGGAGCCCTTGGCGTAGATCACCTTGGCCTTGTCGCCCAGGGCCTGGCGCATGCCTTCGCGCACGGTGACCGACTGGTGCGGACGGCCGGCGGCGGCCCAGCTGCCCATCATGTCGATCGGCGCGTCGGCCAATGGGCCGACCAGGGCGATGGTGCCGGCTTTTTTCAGTGGCAGGGTCTGTTCGCGGTTTTCCAGCAGCACCAGGCTGCGGCGTGCCACATCACGGGCCTCGGCGCGGTGCAGGCGGTTGTCGGCGTAGGTGTCGGCCGGGTCTTCGCTGGCCTTGCCGATACGCACGTACGGGTCGGCGAACAGGCCCATGTCGTATTTGGCGCCGAGCACTTCGCGCACGGCATTGTCGATGTCGGCCTGGTCGACCTTGCCGGCCTTGAGCAGGCTGGCCAGCTCTTCGCCGTACAGCGAGTCGTTCATGCTCAGGTCGATGCCGGCCTTGATCGCCAGGGTTGCCGCTTCACGGCCATCGCGGGCCACGCCGTGGCGCACCAGCTCGCCGATCGCGCCGTGGTCACTCACGGTCACGCCCTTGAAGCCCCATTCCTTGCGCAGCAGGTCGTTCATCAGCCAGGTGTTGGAGGTGGCCGGCACGCCGTTGATCGAGTTCAGGGCGACCATTACGCCACCGGCGCCGGCATCGATGGCGGCGCGGTAGGGCGGCAGGTAGTCGTTGAACATCTTGCTCGGGCTCATGTCGACGGTGTTGTAGTCGCGACCGCCTTCCACCGCGCCGTACAGGGCGAAGTGCTTGACGCTGGCCATCAGGCTGGTGGCCTCGGCCGGGCTCTTGCCCTGGAAGGATTCGACCATGACCTTGGAAATGCGCGAGACCAGGTAGGTGTCTTCGCCGAAGCCTTCACTGGTGCGGCCCCAGCGCGGGTCGCGGGCGATATCGACCATCGGTGCGAAGGTCATGTCGATGCCGTCGGAAGCCGCTTCCAGCGCCGAAACCCGGCCGACCGTGGCGATGGCGTCCATGTCCCAGCTGGCGGCCAGGCCCAGGCTGATCGGGAAAATGGTGCGGTGGCCGTGGATCACGTCGTAGGCGAAGAACATCGGGATCTTCAGGCGGCTGTTGCCCGCCGCGTCCTGCATCGGACGGTTCTCGGCGCGGGTGATCGAGTTGAAGGTGCCACCGATGCGGCCGGCGGCGATTTCCTTGCGGATCATCTCCCGGGGCATTTCCGGGCCGATGCTGATCAGGCGCAACTGGCCGATCTTCTCGTCCAGGGTCATCTGCTTGAGCAAGTCGGCGATAAACGCCTGTTTATCCTTCAGCGGGGCAGCAGCGGGGGTGTCGGCAATCGCCGATTGACTGGCCAGGCTGACAAGAAGGCCCAGCAAACACAGCTTGTTCATTAAGTTCAGTTCTCGAGGCGCTCGGCAGTGTTCACGGTGATACTGCCCGGCCGAAATTGGGGAAGCGGCTATTGTTGTAGTTTGCTGGGGCATCTTTTAGCCGATTGGGCTGTCACGATCCAGCGACGGTGGCGGATTATGCCTCATCTACAGTGATTTACGCTGATCAAGGAGCGCGGCAACTATGCAGGTAATCCAGTTCAAGGGCGTGAGGCTGTGGCTGTTGCTGATGCTTGGCAGCCTGCTGGCCGGCTGCGGTATCAACAACATTCCCAACTACGACGAACAGGTCAAGGCCGCCTGGGCCCAGGTGCAGAACCAGTACCAGCGCCGTGCCGACCTGATTCCCAACCTGGTGGAAACCGTCAAAGGCTATGCCAAACAGGAACAGGAAACCCTGACCGCGGTCATCGAAGCGCGCGCCAAGGCCACCTCGATCCAGGTCGATGCCAGCACCCTGGACGATCCGCAGAAGCTGCAGCAGTTCCAGCAGGCCCAGTCGCAGCTGACCGGGGCGCTGAGCCGGTTGATGGTGGTCTCCGAGCGCTACCCGGACCTGAAATCGAACCAGAACTTCCTCGCCCTGCAGTCGCAGCTCGAGGGCACCGAGAACCGCATTGCCGTGGCGCGCAAGGATTTCATCGCCGCCGTGCAGCGCTACAACACCGAGATCCGAACCTTCCCCGGGCGCCTGTGGCACAGCCTGATGTACAGCAGCCTGCCGCTGCGGGAGAACTTCGAGGCCACGGCCAGCGATGCCGACAAAGCCCCTGAAGTGAAGTTCTGATGCGCCTGGTCCACCTGGCGCTGTTGCTGGCGCTGTTGCTGGCGCTGCTGATCGTCACGCCGCTGCGGGCCGAGCCGAGCTTCCCGGCCCTCACCGGGCGGGTGGTGGACAACGCCGGCCTGCTCGACAACGGCAGCCGCAGCCAGCTCGAGCGCATGCTCAGCGCCCATGAGCAGGCGACTGGCGAGCAGGTTGTGGTGGTAACCCTGAACGATCTGCAGGGGCTGCCCATCGAAGACTTCGGTTTCCAGCTCGGGCGCCACTGGGGCATTGGCCAGAAGGGCAAGGACAACGGCGCCTTGCTGATCGTCGCACCGCGTGAGCGCAAGTTGCGTATCGAGGTGGGCTACGGGCTCGAAGAGCGCCTGACCGACGCCCAGGCCTCGGTGATCATCAATGGCATCATCACCCCGGCCTTTCGCCGTGGCGAGTTCAGCCTGGGCATCGTCCAGGGCACGGCGGCGATCCTCCAGGTGCTGGGCGGCAATCCGCTGGCCGAGCCGTCGCGGGCTGCGGGCAGCCCGGCCGACGAGGGGGCGCCGGCCTGGGCCGTGGGCCTGTTCGTGCTGCTCATCATCCTGGTGTTCGCCGGGCAGTCCCTGGGCCTCGGCGGAGGCGGGCGGGGTGGCAGGGGCGGGATGGGCGGGATGGGCGGCTTTGGCGGTGGCTATGGCGGCTTCGGTGGCGGTGGAGGCGGCGGTGGCTTCAGTGGCGGTGGCGGCGGTTTCGGCGGTGGCGGATCGTCGGGTGGCTGGTAGAACGACAATCAACGAGAACCCCAGTGCATGACTTTGCTCAGTGAATACGAACAGCGCCAGGTGGCCGAAGCCATTGCTCAGGTCGAGCGCCATACCGATGCCGAACTGGTCACGGTACTGGCCAGTCGTGCCGACGACTATGCCTACATCCCTTTGCTCTGGGCCAGCCTGCTGGCCTTGCTGGTGCCCGGCATGGTCCATTACCTGGGCAGCTGGCTGAGCGTCGACAGCCTGTTGATTGCCCAGTGGCTGACCTTCATTGTCCTGAGCCTGCTGTTTCGCATTCCGCGCCTGACCACGCGCCTGATCCCGCGCGCGGTGCGCCACTGGCGAGCCTCCAACCTGGCCCGGCGGCAGTTTCTCGAACAGAACCTGCACCACACGGTTGGCGGCACCGGTGTGCTGATTTTCGTCAGCGAGGCCGAGCGCTATGTGGAAATCCTCGTCGACGAGGGCATTGCCCGGCACCTGGGCAACCATGTGTGGGATGACATCGTCCAGCGGTTTACCGAGCAGGTGCGCAAGGGCCAGACCCTGCAGGGCTTCGTCGATTGCATCGAGGCCAGTGGCCGCTTGCTCAGCCAGCACGTGCCCCTGACCCATGAGCGCAATGAGCTGCCCAACCGTCTGGTGGTGCTGCGTTGAGCCCCAGGCGCTGATCGACAAAAGCTGGGCGCGGGGCAGTCATCCACGTAAAATGCCGGCATTGCGCCCAGCCGCTCCCTTCGCAACCCGAGGCACCCACTCCCGATGTCCGATACCCTTACCGCCCAGGCCGCGCCGGATGCCCGTGCGCAGTTTTTGAGCCTGCTCGCCACCAGCCTGCAACAGAACGCCCTGATCAAGCTGGTGCTGGCGCGCCATGTCGGCAGCGAAGAAGCCTTGCAGCGGATCATCGCCAAGCCGCTGACGGTCAAGGGCCAGCCGTGCCTGTCGCTGGTCTACCGCTACCAGACCCGCGATATCACCCGTAACCTGCCCAATGACGAAGCCCTGGCCCTGGTGGCCGAGTTGTTGCCTGGCTCGTTTCGCAATGCCCACCTGCTGAGCCTGAGTGACGAAGCGCAGCTGGAGTTCAGCAAGAAGGGCAAGCCGATGCTGCACCGCAACGCGGTGAAGCAGGCGCTTGAGGCACCCGCGGGAGAACATGACCGGGAGAAAAAGCGCTACCTGGAGCTGAGCCGGCCGTTCCTCCACGACCTGGGCGTGACCGACAAGCAGCAAGCGCTGATCCCGGCCATGTCGCGCAAGTGGAAGCAGATCAACAAGTTCATCGAAGTGTTTTCCCATGCCCTCAACACCGCGCCGCTGGCAGCTGATCAGCCGGTGCGGGTGGCCGACTTCGGGTCGGGCAAGGGCTACCTGACCTTCGCCATCCACGACTACCTGCGCAACACCCTGCAGCGCGAGGCCCAGGTGACCGGGGTCGAGCTGCGCAAGGACATGGTCGATTTGTGCAATGCAGCCGCCGGGCGCCTGGAGCATCCGGGGCTGGTATTCGAATGTGGCGACGTGCGCAGTGTGGTGCCCAGCGCCATCGAGGTGATGATCGCCCTGCATGCCTGCGACATCGCCACTGATTATGCGATTCATACCGGCATTCGCTGTGGTGCGGCGATCATCATGTGCTCGCCGTGCTGCCACAAGCAGATCCGTCCGCAGCTGCACAGCCCGGGCCTGCTCAAGCCGATGCTGCAGTACGGGCTGCACCTGGGCCAGCAGGCCGAAATGCTCACCGACAGCTTGCGCGCGCTGTACCTGGAGGCCTGTGGTTATGAGACCAAGGTGTTCGAGTTCATTTCGCTGGAGCACACCAACAAGAACAAGATGATTTTGGCGGTCAAGCGCCAGGCGCCAGGGGATTCGGCGGCGCTGCTGGAGAAGATCCGGCAGTTGAAGGAATTCTACGGGGTCAGGGAACATTGCCTGGAGAGCTTGCTCAAGGCCGATGGCTTGATCGCGGCCTGAATGCATCGCGGGGCCAGCCCCCGCCAACGGGAGGTGCGGGGGTGCCCCGCGCGGGGGCCCCCACAGACCCGCCCACGCGGCGGGTGGCCCCGGGGCGGGCGCCCCCGCCCCCCCCGGCCCATCACACCCGCCCC